>CBFGZN010000293.1:0-2618 GCA_965653255.1 uncultured Solirubrobacterales bacterium
CTGGATGCTCGCAAGCTCCGCTCCAGACGCAAAATGCGTCGCCACCCGCGGAGGCACGACGTCGGCCCCCTTACCACGCTCTCGGCGGCCTGTTGCAGAGAGGGGATCCAGGGTCGGGACGTTAGGTGACGAGGGGGCGTTTTGTTGCCATGCCAGGGCGGCGGGGGAAGCGATCGGGGGTGGGCTGGATCTTTGTGTAGATGTAGAGGTTGCGCTCTCTAGAGCCTTTGAAGGGCCGAACCGGGACGGGCGATTCGCGTCTGAGGCCGAGAACTTGTGCGGCCTCGTGGCCTGCCCGCTCCTCGGCGGGATCGCGAGCGCCCTTCCAGGCGACGAGAGCCCCATCTACCTCGAGTAGGGGCGCGGCGTACTCGACCAGCACGGCGAGTGACGAGAGGGCGCGGGCGGTGACGATCTCGTACCTGCCCGCGCCCTCGGCTGCGGCCCACTCCTCGGCGCGCTCCGGGACGGCGGTGGCGTTGCCAATCCCCGCGGTGGTGGCTAGACGCGAGATGACCTCGCACTTGCGTGCCGTCGACTCGATCAGGTCCACCCTGGCATCGGGAAGCGCAGCTGCGAGGACGAGCCCCGGGAACCCCGCCCCGGCGCCAAGGTCGCCGATCGTTGCGGCCCCGGCAAGGACTGGCACCCCTAGGCCCGAGAGGCCGTCCGCGATGTGGACGTCGACTGCTTCAGCGGGATCGGTGACCGTAGTGGGCGGCGATGGCTCCTTGGCTAGGGCAGTCAGAAGGACCGCTAGTCGCTCCGTAACCGCGTCCGGCAAGTCGTTCTTGACCGCCTGGGCGAGCAGCCGCTCGGCGGCTCGGTGGGGCAGGCCGTGCTCAGTCGCGAAGGCCTGGACCGTTTCGCGTGAAACGGTCAGGACGCGGGGTGGGCTACGGGTGTGATGACGAGGCGGCGGTCGGGCTCGTCGCCCTCGCTGTGCGTCTCGACGTCGGTGCGATCGCGCACGTAGAGGTGGACGACCTTGCGCTCCAGTGCTCGCATCGGCTCGAGCTCGACGGGTCGGTCGTATTCGAGCGCCTCGGCGATCGCGCGGTCGGCCTGGCGATGCAGGGCCTCCTCGCGCCGGTCGCGGTAGCCAGCGGCGTCGATCACCACCTGCTTGCTGCGGTCAGAATGAGGGAACGCGATCCGCACGGCGAGGTGCTGCAGGGCGTCGATTGTCGTCCCGTGCTTGCCGATCAGCAAGCCGAGATCGTCGCCGTTGACCGTCGCGCGAAGCTCGTCGTCGGTCTCGGTTATGTCGACCTCGGCTCGCAGGCCGAGCTCTTGGACTACTCGGATGACCAATGCGCGCAGTCGCTCCGGTGGATCCTCCGGAAGTGTGGTGGCAACCTCACGCCAAGTGGCCTCGTCGACCTCGCCGATGACGCGGGCGGGCCCGTCGGCGCCACCCTCGGCGACCACGACGAACCTGACGCAGTCCGCAGTGATCCCCGGAAAGCGCGGCTCCAGCTGCTTCAGCGCATTCCACTTCGCCTCGCCGACGCCAATTCCTTCTGCCTCGACGTGCACGTCGATCTCCGTGCTGCGTTCGGCAGGCGTGTCTGCTCCATCCCCCATCGAGTGGGAGCCTACCGACGGCGGCCGGAGCGCTTCTTCTTCTTGCGCGGCGACGGGGGTGGCGCCTTCGCCGACCCGTTGCCGCTGGCATCGCCCTTCGCGCCCGAACCCTTCGAATCGCCGTCCTTCGACGAAGACTTGCCCGTCAGGGCCGCGGCGCCAGAGGGGGCAGTCGCACCATCCGTGAGGTCAGGCCGCGGGTAGAGCTTGCGTACGACGAGCTGCTGGCCGATCGTCCAGACGTTGGTCGTGATCCAGTAGACGATCAGACCGGCCTCGAAGTTGATGATGAAGATGACGAAGACGAACGGCAGCGCCATCATGATCCGCTGCTGCGTCTTGTCGCCGCCGATCGACGTGATCATCGTCGCGATCAACTGCGTCCCGAAGTACAGGACGATCATGAACGCGAGCACGACCGGCTGATCGGTCAGCGGCTCGGCGAGGTTGTTGATCGGCCCAAATGCCGCATTACCGGCGATGTCGGCCTGGAAAGACTCGCTGCGCAGCAGCTCGAACAGCGCGATGAAGAAGGGGATCTGCAGCAGCAGCGGGAGACAGGAGCCCAGGGGATTGACCTTGTTCTCCTGGTAGAACTTCATCATCTCCTGGTTCATGCGCTGCTTGTCGTCCTTGTAGCGCTCCTGGATCTTCTTCATCTCGGGCTGCAGAACTTGGAGCTTCTGCATCGACTTCACCGACTTGAAAGTCAGCGGCAGGATGAAGATCCGGATCGTGAACGTCAGCAGGATGATCGCCCAGCCCCAGCTGCCCCCGACGAGGTCGTGCCAGAACGTGAGAATGTCCTCAAGGACAGTCAGGAACGGCTGCGGGATGATCGCGAGGTGGTGTTGCATGGAGGTCGTTAGGCGCGCGTGCGGAAGAGCTTCTGATCCTCGACGAAGTCGACCCCGCCGTGGCTCCACGGGTTGCAGCGCAAGAGGCGCCAGGTCGAGAGGACCAGGCCGCGCAGTATGCCGTATCGGCGGATCGCGGTGACGGAGTACTGCGAACAGGACGGGTGGTACTTG
>CBFGZN010000294.1:0-2590 GCA_965653255.1 uncultured Solirubrobacterales bacterium
GCTGCCGTTGGAGGCTCATGAGGGACCGGAGCTGCGGGCTTTGACGGCTTGGGAGCGGTTGCTGGCCGATTACGGGTCGACTGGGGTGACGTTGCGGGAGCATCCGATGGAGTTGATGCGGCCGGCGTTGCCGGAGGCGACGATTGCCAGCGATGAGCTGGAGCGGGCTGGGCATGGGGCGCAGGTGCGGGTGGCTGGGCTGGTGGTGGCGCGGCAGCGGCCGGAGACGGCGAAGGGGGTGACGTTCATGTTGTTGGAGGACGAGTTGGGGACGATCAACCTGATCGTGCCGCCGGCGGTGCATGACGAGTGCCGGATGGTGGTGCGGGGGGAGCCGCTGGTCGTCGCGGATGGGCGGGTGGAGCACCGGGAGGGGGTGACCAACGTGCTGGTGCACGACATCCGGCGGCTGGAGCGCGGCGATCTGCCGAAGGCCGAGGTGCTCAGCCTCGACGATCGGCGTCCGCGTCAGTCGCAGGTGGATGAGAACGTCGAGAGCGAGCTGCGGGCTGTGGCGCCGGCAGGGCATCGTTGGGGACGGCGCGGGTAGCTTGCGGTCATGGCCGGTCGGATAGTCGTCGGGACATCGAGCTGGGCGGATCCTGGGTTCATCAAGGACTGGTATCCGCCGAAGATGCCGGCCGGGCAGCGGCTGGGCTGGTACGCGGAGCGGTTCGAGGCGGTAGAGCTCAACGCGAGCTTCTACGCGGTCCCGGAGCGCGACACGGTGCGGCGCTGGGTCGACGTGACGCCGGACGGCTTCACGTTCGACGTCAAGCTGTACAGGTTGCTGTCACGACACAGCGCCAGCCTCGACTCGCTGCCGCCGAGTCTGCGCGAGCGGGCGCGAACGACGCCGCGCGGCCGAGTGGTGCTCGACGAAGGGCTGGAGCTGGCGCTGATCGAGGAGCTGCTCGACGCGATCGAGCCGCTCGAGACCGCTGGCAAGCTGGGAGTGCTGCTCCTGCAGACGACGCCCGCCTTCAAGCCGGCGCGCCGTGGCGCCCACGACGCGCCGGGTTCGTCCCCGGACGAGCGAGCGGACATGGACGACGCGCCCGGACCGAACCGCCTCGTCGAGCTCGAGCCGCTTGTCGCCGCCGTCGCGCCACGCAAGCTGGCGCTCGAGCTGCGCAACCGACACTGGGTCGAGGGCGAGCAGCTGTCCGAGACGCTCGCCTGGTGCTCTGAGCACGGCGTCGCCTTCGTCTGTGTCGACGCCCCGCCTGGCGACCACTTCTCGATCATGCCGGCGGTCGATGCCGTCACCCGCGACGACCTCGCCTACGTCCGCCTCCATGGCCGCGACACGCACGGCTACCTGACCGGCAAGACCGTCGCCGAGCGCTTCGGCTGGGTCTACGGCGACGAGGAGCTCGAGGAGGTCGCCGGCCGCGCCCGCAGCCTCGCCGACCAGGCCGCCGAGGTCCACGTCCTCTTTAACAACAACCGCGACGACGACGCCCCCAGCGCCGCCCGCCGCTTCCGCGCCCTCCTCGGCCAAGACCCTGGACCCCCGCCCGACGACGGTCAGCTGCGGCTGGCCTGACTGACAACGCTGTCGCACGGCTGTCGCAGAGCCGTCATGGAAGTCAGGCCAGCTGTGCCTCTGGCCGACCTAGCGTCGCCCGCCATTGCTCGGACTCGGGACGACGATCCATGTATATAGTCATGTTCAGTCGGTCGATGCCACGCCTATGCTGCGAGGAAGGGTGGTGTTCAGTGAGTAGGTTCAATGACGACCTCCACGGGATCAGCGATTCTCCGGAGTGGCGTCCCTATACGTCTGTCCAGCTGATCGGGAAGCTCCACCGGATCGGCAAGTTGGATTTGCAGCACAGCTCGATGGCTGACAGGCGGGCTGCTGTAGCGGACTGGCTTGCAGAGAACGACGCGCCTCAAAGGCTGTTGGCCTCGCTCGAGGCCGACCGACTGATCAACTCGCCGAATCATTCCGCGGCTTGATCGTCTAGCCGTTTCTGCGCCGGGTCGCCGCCGTTGCGGGGTTGCTGTTCGCGCTCGGCGCCCGCGATCTGCTCCATCCGCTCGAGACGGTCGGCGCCGAGGGCGGATCGGGGGGAGGCGCCGACGCGGGCGAGCGTGAACCGCTTGACGCCGTCGGACTTCGCGCCCGCGGGTGAGCGCGGAACGAGCGTGTAGCGCTTGATCCGATCCGGGTCTCGCACCCCCTCGATGGTGGCCGGCGTAGCGCCGAAAGCCATTCGCCCGGCGTCCAAAGATCGCCGCGGGAGATTGTGCGCGCTGTCGCCTGGGAGGATTGGCGGATGGACGCCGAGCGCCATCCCGAAGGGGTCGTGCGCGTCTGCGCGCCCAACCCCTCGCCGATGACTCTGGACGGGACGAACACCTACGTCGCGGCCGGCTGGGCGATCGATCCAGGGCCCGCCGACGAGGGCCATCTCGGGACTGTCCTTGCCGCTGCCGGCGGTCGGCTCGATGGCATCCTGCTGACCCACACCCACCCGGACCACTCCGACGGCGCCGGGCGGCTGGCCGAGCTTGCCGGCGGCGTGGCGGTGATCCTGCCCGACCGCGACGGCCTGCGGCCCTTCCACGCCGAGCTGGCCGA
>CBFGZN010000295.1:0-2578 GCA_965653255.1 uncultured Solirubrobacterales bacterium
CAGCGCGGCGGCGGCGACGCCTCGGAGGCGATCGCCGCGGTCAAGGCGGTCGGCGAGCGTCAGAAGGAGCTCGACGCTGAGTTGAAGGCTGCCGAGGAGGAGCTGGAGCCGGCGCTGGCGTCGCTGCCGAACCTGCCTGATCATGGCGCCGCCGACTCGGACACGGTCGTGCGCGAGATCGGCGAGGCCGGTGCCAAGGGCCGTGACCACCTCGAGCTGCTCGGCGATCTGGTCGACCTCGAGGCGGGCGCGCGGGTCGCGGGGTCGCGCTTCGCCTACCTGAAGGGCGACCTGGTCTTCCTGGAGCTGGCGCTGGTGCGCTGGGCGCTGGGCCTGCTCGGCGAGAAGGGATTCGTGCCGGTGGCGCCGCCGGTGCTCGTACGCGAGGGGGCGCTCTATGGGACCGGCTTCCTGCCCGACACCGAGGACCAGATCTACCGTGTGCCCGAGGACGACCTCTACCTGACCGGCACCTCCGAGGTCCCACTCGCCGGACTGCACATGGGCGAGATCCTCGAGGACGCCGACGTCCCCGCTCGCTACGCCGGCTTCTCGACCTGCTTCCGCCGCGAGGCCGGCGCCGCCGGCCGCGACACGCGCGGCATCTTCCGCGTCCACCAGTTCGACAAGGTCGAGATGTTCGCGTTCGTGCGGCCGGAGGAGTCGGCCGCCGAGCACGAGCGGCTGCTGGCGATCGAGGAGGAGATCATGGTCGCGCTGGGGATCCCCTACCGCGTCGTGAACATCGCCGTCGACGACCTCGGCGCCTCCGCCGCCAAGAAGTACGACATCGAGGCGTGGCTGCCGGGCCAGGAGCGCTACCGCGAGCTGACCTCCTGCTCGAACACGACCGACTACCAGGCGCGCCGCCTCGACGCCCGCTATCGCGGGCCCGACGGCCCGCGCCACCTCCACACGCTCAACGGCACCGCGGTTGCGGTCGGCCGCACAATCATCGCCCTGGTCGAGAACGGCCAGCAGGCCGACGGCAGCATCGAGCTACCGCCGGTCTTGGGCCAGTTCGGCGCCCCGGCGCGGCTCGAGCCGGCGGCTTCCTAGCCCGCGCGGCCCAGTTTGCGGCCATCGCCCGGCGGGTAGCCCAGCGGGTATCCACCGAGGAGGACTCGAATGCTCATCGCCGCGATCATCGTCGTCTGTGTAGTCCTGTTGGTCCTGGCCTTCTTGGCCCCGCGCCTGTCTCAGCATCCGCAGCGCGGCGTCAACAAGACGCTCGGTGTCGGCGAGCGGGCAGGCGGATCGCTGCCCGGCAAGCTCGGCGAGTGGGCACGCAAGCCGTTCTTGTCGTCACGGAAGGCGACGAACAAGAGCGCCGCCGCCGGCCGCAAGGGCCGCGGCAAGCTGCCTACTTGAGCGAACCTGGCTAGGCCGCGGCGGCGCTGTTGCCGGCGGCGAACTCGTCGAGTCCGGCGCGTGCCTTCTTGCGCGTGGCGTTGCGGATGATCGGCGACCAGCCGAGCAGCAGCCCCGGAGTGCCGAGCGCCTGCTTCGACCACTTGTAGAAGTCGAAGTCGTCCTCGTGCTCGGCGATCAGGCCGTCGCGGAACTTGAACTCGGCCCGCACGTCGTTGACCACCTTCCGCCCGGTCTGGCTGAACGTGTAGGTCGCGATCCAGTGCGCGCTGCCGGTCGTGTCGATCTTCAGGTCGGTCGCGCGCGAGGTCAGCATCCGCCACATGTCGCCCGGCTCCTTGCCAGTCAGGCCGGGGAACACCGGGTCGTCGAAGCGGGCATCCGCCGTGTAACAGGCGGCCATCGCGTCGCCGTCCTTGCGGTCGAAGGCGGCGTAGAACCGCTGGATCAGCTCATCGTTCGGGTTGGGCATCGGACGAGCCTAACCCAGCGGTCAAACCTCCGTCAGGAGCGTCGTTCAGTCGGCTCCGGCTTGCCGCTGGGCAACGAACGTCAGCAGGCTCTCGTGGTCCTCGGCGCAGGCCGGGCAGCCTTCGAGGTGGCCGCGCATGCCCGGGACCTCGTGGTCGGCTCGGGCATCGGCGAGCTCGAGCTCGACGTAGCGGTCGAGCTGGTCGAAGCACTGCTCGCAGGTCAGCTCCGGTCCTGCTGGACCGACGAGGCGTTGCACGAGACGGTCGTGGTCGGCTTGACTACTCATGGGATCTCACCTCCACATCGTCGCCGACATGCAGGCCGCGCTCGGCGAGTGCCGCCCTGAGCTTGCGGCGGGCGTCGTGGATGGTCTTGTAGAGAGCGCCACGCGTCGTGTCCAGACGCTCGGCCAGCACGTCGATCGGGACGTCGTCGATCGCCACGGCGACCAGGACCGTCCGCTGGCGCGGAGTGAGCTCGTTCGCGATCGCCTCCCGCAGGGTCGCGAGCAACTCGGTCGTCTCGGCGTCCTGCTGCGGCGTCGAGCCGCCGCCGGCGATCAGCGCCCAGCCCTCGGGCTCGAGCGGCACCTCGCGTCCCTGCCAGGCGCGGCGGCGGACCTTCACCGCCGCCTCGAGCAGCGCGAACTTGTAGGCCCAGGTGGTGAAGCGGCTGTCGCCGCGGAAGTCGCCGAGCTTGGCGAGCACCGCCACGAGTGCGTCGTCTGCGCTCT
>CBFGZN010000296.1:0-2576 GCA_965653255.1 uncultured Solirubrobacterales bacterium
CGCTACGGCACGCCGCTTCCGGGCAACGTGAAGGAGCGGCTCGACTACGAGCTCGACGTCATCACGAAGACGGGATACGCCGGCTACTTCCTCATCGTCGCCGACTTCATCCGCTGGGCGCGCGAGAACGGGGTGCCCTACCTCGGGATCTGCCTTGGGATGCAGATCGCCGTCGCCGACTTCGCCCGCCACGTGGTCGGCATGGACGGCGCCAACTCGACCGAGTTCGACCCCGAGACGCCGTTCCCCGTCGTCGACCTCCTACCGGAGCAGAAGGAGGTCCGCGACATGGGCGGGACGATGCGCCTCGGCGCCGACCCCGTGAAGCTCCACGAGGGAACGCGGGCCCGTGAGATCTACGGCGAGGCCGTCATCTACGAGCGCCACCGCCACCGCTACGAGGTCAACAACCATCTGCGGCGCAAGCTCGAGGCCGAGGGGCTGGTCTGCTCCGGCACATCGCCCGACGACCGCCTCGTCGAGATCGTCGAGCTGCCCGACCATCCGTTCTTCGTCGCCTCGCAGTTCCACCCCGAGTTCAAGTCGCGCCCGCTGCGCCCGCAACCGCTCTTCCGCGAGTTCGTCGGTGCCGCGCTCGAGCGCGTCCGTGCCCGGGCCGATGAGACCGGCGACGTGGGGGAGGGCGAGATCCGCGCCTCCGCCACCGAGCGCGCGGACTCCGAGTCGCACGTCTAGCAGCGTGTCCGACGGCGCCGCGGGCGAGCCGAGCTTCGGCCAATCGCCGCCGTCGAGCGGGCCACCGCGCGCCACGGCCGCCGAGCGCGAGCGGCTCGCGGCCGATTTCGTCCGTCTCTGCGAGACGGCCAGCCCGTCGCGCGAGGAGCGCGCCGTCGCCGACCTCGTCACCGCCGAGATGCGCTCGCTCGGCCTCGCTGTCACGGAGGACGCCAGCTCCCAGGCGACCGGCTCCAATACCGGTAACCTGCTCGCGCGAATCCCCGGTCGACCGGAGGCGCCGACAGTTCTGCTCTGCGCCCATCTCGACACGGTCCCGTTGACCGCCCCGGTTGAGGTCCTGCGTGAGAACGGCCGCTTCACCAACCGCAACGAGGGGATCCTCGGCGCTGACAACAAGGCCGCCGTCGCGGTCCTGCTCGCGGTAGCCCGCCGTTACGCAGCTGGCGGAGCCCCCGTCGGTGTCGAGCTCCTGTTCACCACCTGCGAGGAGATCGCGCTGCTCGGCGCCAAGGAGCTCACCCACGAGCTTCAGGCCGACTTCGGTTTCGTCTTCGACCACGCGACGCCGCTCGGCGAGCTGATCGTCGCCGCGCCGAGCTACTACCGCGTCGAGGCCCACGTCCACGGCGCCGCCGCCCACGCCGGAATCCGGCCCGAGGCCGGCCACAACGCGATCTCGGCCGCCGCCGAGGCGATCGCCTCGATGTCACTCGGCCGGCTCGACGACGAGACGACCGCCAACGTCGGCACGATCCACGGCGGGACGGCTGCCAACGTCGTTGCCGAGCGCTGTGACGTCACGCTCGAGGCGCGCAGCCTCGACGACGTCAAGGCCGGCGAGGCCGTCAGTGGGATGGTCGACGCCTTCACCGAAGCCTGCGCCGACATGGAGTGCGACGTCGAGACGACCGTCGAACGACTCTTCCGCGCCTATCGGCTGCCCAACGCGTCGCCGCCGGTCGTAGCCGCCTCGGCGGCACTCGCGGCGCTCGGCATCGAACCGCAGCCGATCGCCACCGGCGGCGGCAGCGACGCCAACGTCTTCGTCGCCAACGGCCTACCGGTCC
This sequence comes from uncultured Solirubrobacterales bacterium, assembly GCA_965653255.1. GTDB lineage: Bacteria > Actinomycetota > Thermoleophilia > Solirubrobacterales > Thermoleophilaceae > JAAYBF01. Next base: position 1,767 of record CBFGZN010000296.1, read on the forward strand.
TCAACGTCGCAAACGGCACCGAGCGCAACCACCAGCCCGACGAGTCCGTCACCGTCGCCGCCCTCGACACCTCACTCGACCTCGCCCTCTCGATCCTCACCAACTCCGGTACCTGAGCCGTCCACCGCCGACTGTCCTCGCCGGAACGAGACAGTCCTCAGAGGAGCCTTGCGAAGCTCGCTCCGTTGAGGACTGTCTCGTTCCGGCCCCACCAGCGCGCCAGGTACCCTTCCCCCAATGCCCTCCAAGCGCCAGATAGACGTCGGCGGGGTCAAGATCGGCGGTGGAGCCCCGGTCGCGATTCAGTCGATGACCAAGACCGAGACCGCGGACTACGACGCGACGATGCGTCAGATCCGCGCGATCGCCGATGCCGGCGGCGATCTCGTCCGCTGCGCGGTCCCGCGCGAGAAGGATGTCGACGCGCTGAAGAAGATCGTCGTCGAGTCGCCGATCCCGGTGATCGCCGACATCCACTTCAACCACACGCTGGCGATCAAGGCGATCGAGGCTGGCGCGCACTGCGTGCGGCTCAACCCGGGCAACATCGGCGGCCCGGACAAGGTCGCCGAAGTCGTCGCCAAGGCGACCGAGTACGGCACGCCGATGCGGATCGGCGTCAACTCCGGGTCGCTGCCCAAGCATCTCCACGAGCTCGAGCGCGAGAACTCGGTCGAAGCGCTCGTCCAGGCGGCCGTCGAGTTCGTCGACCTGATGGAGCGGCTCGACTTCGAGAACTTCAAGGTCTCGATCAAGTCGACCAGCGTGCCGAACACGATCGCTTCGAACCGGCTGCTGTCGGAGAAGATC
>CBFGZN010000297.1:0-2565 GCA_965653255.1 uncultured Solirubrobacterales bacterium
ATCTCCGCGTCCGGTGCGGTCGCGCACGACGTCTGGTCGAGCATCGTCCGCAAGGGCAAGGACTCCGAGCACGAGGAGGTCTACGTCGCGCGGATCGCCGCCGGCGTGATCGGCGCCGCGACGATCGCGATCGCCGTCATCGGCGGCGAGGGCCTGAACGTCTCGTTCATGGTCGGCCTTGCCTTCGCTGTAGCGGCGAGCGCGAACTTCCCCGCGCTGCTGTTGTCGCTGACTTGGCGGCGGTTCAACACGACCGGCGCCGTGACCGGCGTCCTGGTCGGCACGATCAGCTCGATATTCCTCGTGATCGTCAGTCCGGGCGTCTGGCCGGGGCCGGATGGCGAGGGCTCGCCGATCGGCTGGGAGCTCGCCAACCCGGGCATCGTCTCGATCCCGCTCGGCTTCGTCGGCTGCTGGCTTGGCACGATGCTGGGCAGGGAGGAGACGCGTGCCGAGCACGACTTCGACGAGCTCTACGTGCGCTCTGAGACCGGGCTTGGCGCCGAGGTCGCGACCGGGCGCGGGCTGACGGACCGGCCCGTCGATCGCGAGCCGACAGCGCCGCCGCCGGCGCAGCCGGTCGGGACGCGGTAGAACACGTCGACCAAGCGAGGGGAGAGTGATGGAGACCAGCGCCGCGTCCAACGTCGACCAGCGAATCGCCGAGCTGCTCGACCAGGAGACCTTCGATCCGCCGGCCGAGTTCGCCGAGCGGGCGCTGCTGAGCGATCCCGACGTCTACGCGGAGGCGGAGCGCGACCCGCAGGGCTGGTGGGCGAAGCAGGCCGAGGACCTGCACTGGTTCGAGCGCTGGGACACGGTGCTGAACGACTCCGAGGCGCCGTTCTACAAGTGGTTCGAGGGCGGCAAGCTGAACGTCTCCTACAACTGCCTCGACCGCCACGTCGAGGCCGGCAACGGCGACCGCGTCGCTTTCCACTGGCGTGGGGAGGAGGGCGAGGAGCGCGACCTCACCTATGCCGATCTGCTGCGCGACACCCAGCGGCTCGCCAATGCGCTCAAGGACCACGGCGTCAGGCCCGGCGACATCGTCGGGATCTACCTGCCGATGATCCCCGAGGTCGTCGTCGCGATGCTCGCCTGCGCGCGGATCGGCGCCCCGCACAACGTCGTCTTCGGTGGCTTCGCGCCCGAGTCGGTGCGTGAGCGGATGGAGTTCTCGGAGGCGAAGGCGCTGATCACCGCCGACGGCGCGCGCCGCAAGGGCAAGACCGCCCCCGTAAAGCCCGGGGTCGACGCCTTCCTCGACGACCTGCCGGCGATCGAGACCGTGGTGGTCGTCAAGAACACCGGCGACGAGGTCGAGATGCGCGACGGTCGCGACGTCTGGTTCCACGAGGCGCTCGACCAGGCCGATCCCGACTGCCCGGCCGAGCCGCTCGACGCCGAGCACCCGCTGTTCGCCCTCTACACCTCGGGCTCGACCGCCAAGCCGAAGGGAATCCTGCACACGACCGGCGGCTACCTAACCGGCGTCGCGTGGACCCACAAGCACCTGTTCGACCTCAAGCCCGAGCAGGACGTCTTCTGGTGCTCGGCCGACGTCGGCTGGGTCACCGGCCACTCCTACATCGTCTACGGGCCGCTGGCCAACGGCGCCACCTCGGTGATGTACGAGGGCGCGCCCGACTATCCCGACAAAGACATCTGGTGGGAGCTCTGCGCGCGTTACGGCGTGACGCTCTTCTACACCGCGCCGACGGCGATCAGGGCTTGCATGAAGTGGGGGACCGACTACCCGGCGCGCCACGACCTTTCAAAGCTGCGCCTGCTCGGCAGCGTCGGCGAGCCGATCAACCCGAAGGCGTGGGTCTGGTACCACGTCGAGATCGGCGGCGAGCGCTGTCCGATCATCGACACCTGGTGGCAGACCGAGACCGGCCACACGCTGATCAGCCCGCTGCCCGGCATCACGGCCGCCAAGCCTGGCTCGGCGACGCGGCCGCTGCCCGGTGTCGACGCGGCGGTCGTCGACCAGGACGGCAACGAGGTCGACGACGCCCAGGGCCTGCTGATCCTGCGCCGGCCGTGGCCAGGGATGCTGCGCACGCTCTACAAGGATCCCGAGCGCTTCAAGGAGACCTACTTCTCGAAGTTCGGCCCGACGACGTACTTCGTCGGCGACGCGGCGCGCAAGGACCCCGACGGCTACATCTGGGTGATCGGGCGCGTTGACGACGTGATCAACGTCTCCGGCCACCGTCTCTCGACGGCCGAGGTCGAGTCGGCGCTCGTCTCGCATCCGCGCGTCGCCGAGTCGGCGGTGATCGGCCAGGCCGACGACGACACCGGTCAGTCGATCTGCGCCTTCGTCACGCTCGAGGGCGACCAGGACGGCGACGACGACCTGATCGCCGAGCTGCGCGAGCACGTTGCCCAGCGGATCGGCAAGCTCGCCCGCCCGAAGCGCATCGTCTGGGCCGACGACCTGCCGAAGACCCGCTCCGGCAAGATCATGCGCCGCCTGCTGCGCGACATCGCCAACGGCAAGGAGCTCGGTGACGTCACCACTCTCCGCGACCCGGACGTCATGAAGCAGCTCGA
>CBFGZN010000298.1:0-2558 GCA_965653255.1 uncultured Solirubrobacterales bacterium
TTCGTCGCCGCCGACCTGATCGCCCTGCCGCTGCGTCGAGTGTTCGCCGGCGTCCTGTGCCGGGGCGTGCTCAACGACGTGCTCGAGGACGACGCGCAGGTGATGGGCGACGCCCAGCTCGAGCAGCAGCTGGCCGGCCAGCCCGAGGAGATCCAGGACGAGATCCTCAGCATCAACGACGACGCCCGCGACCTCGCCCTGCAGATCGCGCTGCTGGTCTCGCTGATCGCGGCGCTGATCGGCCTGTTCAACGGCTTCCGCATGATGCGCCTGCCCGACCCTCAGCCATGACCCCGCTACGCAAGCTCCGCCGCGAGTCGATGGGATTCGCGATCGGCTCGCTCTGCTTCGCGCTCGGCGCGCTGCCCGGCTACGGCCAACTGGTCGGCGAGGGCGCCGACAATGTCACCTACTTCGTCGGTTCGCTGTTCTTCACCACGGCTGCGTTCATCCAGCTGCGGCTCAGCGGCCGCTGGCGGCGCGGCGCCTGGAAGTCGCGCGAGGACTGGGACGATTGGTGGTCGGCGGCGGTCCAGTTCGTCGGCACACTGCTCTTCAACGTCAGCACCGCCAGCGCGCTCTACAAGCACCTTGTACTTGCCCATGTCGTCCGGATCGAGGCTCTCGAGCCACTTCTGGAGCCGCTCGGTCTCACCCTCGGATGCCGCCGGCTCGGCCTGCTTCCTGATCGCGAGTGCGCTGGCGATCCAGGCGACCACCCACCGCGAGGGCCTCTGGGATCCCGAGGCGCGCAACTGGTGGAGCACCTGGCTCAACATGGCCGGCTCGGTCGCGTTCGGCGCCTCGGCGATCGCCTCCTACGTCGTCCCCTCGTCGGGTGAGATGCTGAACGCCCAATGGGTCAACCTCGGCACCTTCGTCGGCGCGATCTGCTTCCTCGTCGCGGCGCTGCTGGTCCGCCCGCCGCGCCCCGCCGCGGACGCCGGGTCGAGCTAGGCGGCGCGCGCGCTCCAGGTCCGCTCGATCTGGCGCATCAGCGCGGGGTAGACGATCAGGTAGCGGAAGGGCTTGATCAGGGTCATGTAGCCCTGGCCGAGGCGGCCGCGCGGCTTGACGTAGACGGCCATCTGTCCTTGGTAGCGGCCGCCGCCCTGGTCGGCCCAGCCGAGGTGCACCACTGCATGCACGGTCTGGTTCGAGAGCTCCGCGGCGAACTCGTCGGCGGTGCGGTAGAGCGGCACGAACGGCAGCGAGCCGAAGCGCCGATCGGTCGTGGTGCCGCGCAGATCGTCCGGCAGCCGGCCAGCCAGCGATGTCTCGCTGGTCCCGGGGATCGGCAGCTTGCCGTTGCCGCCGACCGGATCCGAGGCCCGGCCGAGGCGGAACACCGCTCCGAGCAGGTCGCGGACCCGCCACAAGACGCGCGTCGGCAGCGAGTTCGAGCTGACAGGGTCGGAGGACGACATCAGGTCGAGCAGCGTCTGGAAGTCCTCCGCGCCACCTGCGGCGGGGAGGACCCAGACGTCCTCGAGGATGAAGTCGGACGCGATCTCGCGGATGCGCCAGGGACGAGACTCGTGCGTTGCGTTCGGGACCCTGATGCGGAAGGTCTAGCGCAAGACGCGCACCCAGCGGTAGGCGGCGCGGGTCATGCCGCCGTCGCCGTCATGCGCGCGCACGGCGATCCGGTAGAGGCCGGGTCGCAGATCGAAAGAGTGGGTGAGCCGGCGGCGCACCGAAGCGGTGACGGCCTGCGTGTCGGCGTTCGCGACCGTGTCGACGCGCCGCAGCTTGCCGCGGTAGCGGCGGCCAGAGCCTGGCTTCGGGCAGCGCTTGGCGGTCTTGATCGCTACCGCGCGGTCGACCTGGACCGCAATCGACCCGGCCTTGGCTAGCAGCAGGCGCAGGCCGATGCGCGCCTTGCCGTCGCGGGCGCGGCGGACGCAGGGGCCGTCGAGCGTGAAGCGCTCGATCGCCTGGTGAACGGCGACAGGCGCCGCCGGCGAGCCGATGACCTCCACGGTCTTGGTGGCGCGCGCGTCCGGCGAGCCGGTGCAGGAGGCTGTCTGGCCGGTGAAGACGAGCTCGTCGGAGCAGGCCTCGTCGTCGGTCGCGGTCAGCGTGACGACGTAGCTGCCGGCCTGGTCGTAGGCGTGGCTAGCGGTCGGCCCGGTCGTCGTGGCGTGCTGACCGTCGCCGAAGTCCCAGGCGTAGCTGGCGACCGTCCCGTCGGAGTCGGTCGAGGCGGCGGCGTCGAAGTTCGCGACCGTGCCTTCGACGCTCGCGTCGAAGGCGGCGAGCGGCGCCTGGTCGGGCGTGATCGCGATCGTCATCGGCGCCTGTCCGGTGGGGTTCGGGGCGCCGGCGGTCCCCGTCTCGAGGTCGACCGACCTGACGGTGTCGTTGCCGACGTCGGTCACGTAGGCGGTGCTGCCGTCGGGGGTGATCGCCAGGCCCTCGGGCTGCGATCCGAACGCGACCGGCGTCCCGGTCGTCTGCGTGGTCGTGTCGATCGGGACGATGCTGGGGTTGTACGTGCTGACGTAGGCGGTGTCGCCGTCGGGCACATCCTCGGCGGTGAAGGTCAGGTAGTGCGG
>CBFGZN010000299.1:0-2509 GCA_965653255.1 uncultured Solirubrobacterales bacterium
CAGCGTCAGCGTCGACGCGAACAGCGTCACGATCCCGTCGGTGACGAGCGAGTCGAGCGCCTGGACGTCGTTGGTGAGGCGCGAGATCAGCACGCCCGAGCGGTTACGCGAGTAGAAGCCGATCGACAGCGTCTGGAGGTGAGCGAAGATCCGCCGCCGCAGGTCGGCGAGCGCGCGCTGGCCGACCCAGCCGGTCAGATAGGTCTGCGCGTAGGTGCCGCCGAAGTTGATCGCCGCCGCCGCGACGAAGGCGATCGTGATCCATGTCAGCGCGCTGAGGTCATCGCCCTCGATGCCGACGTCGATCGCCTTGCCGAGCAGGTATGGCGGGGCCAACGCGGCTGCCGTCGCAAGCGTCAGCGCGACGAACATCAGGATCACGCGGCCGCGGTAGGGGCGGAGCAGGACCAGGAGCTTTCTCAGCTTGCGGGTCCGTCCACGCTCTCCGCGGACGATCTTCCAGAGGCTCCGTACACGCGTCACAGGCCCGCCACCTCCTGCTCCTCGTCGCGGCGGGTGAGGAACACCTGGTCGGGCAGTCCGCGCTCGGCGATCTCGGCGTAGAGCTCGGAAGCCTGGAGCAGCTCGTCGTGTCCGCCCTGGGCGACGATCCGGCCGCCCTCGAGGACGACGATCTCGTCGGCGAGCGCAAGCGTGGAGAGCCGGTGGGCGATCACGAAGGTCGTGCGGCCTTTCATCACCTCGCGCAGCGCCTCCTTGATCTTGCTCTCGGTCGTCGCGTCGACGCTCGAGGTGGCGTCATCCAAGATGAGGATGCGCGGCTGGGCGAGCAGCGCGCGGGCGATCGCGACGCGCTGGCGCTGGCCGCCGGAGAGCGTCAGCCCGCGCTCGCCGACGCGCGTGTCGTAGCCGTCGGGCAGCTCGGCGACGACCTCGGCGAGCCCGGCACGCCGCGCGGCGTCGACAACCTCGGCGTCGCTGGCGTCCGGCCGCGCGTAGGCGACGTTCTCGCGCAGCGAGGCGGAGAATAGGAATGCGTCGTCGGAGACCAGCGCGACCTCGTGGCGCAGCGATGCTAGGTCGACCTCGCGCAGGTCGGCGCCGTCGACGAGCACCTGGCCGGCGGTTGGGTCGTAGAGGCGCGGGATGAGGTTGACCAGCGTCGTCTTGCCGGCGCCGGTCGCGCCGACCAGCGCCACCGTCCGCCCGGCCTCGACGGTCAGGTCGATGTCCTCCAGCACCGGTGCGGCGCCCTCGTAGGCAAAACCGACGCCGCGGAGCTCGACTCGGCCGCCACCTGCCGGAAGCTCGGGCGCGTCCTCAGGTGAGGTCAGCCGCGGCTCGCGGTCGAGGATCTCGAAGATCCGGTTACCGGAGGCGACGGCCCGTTGTGCCATTCCCAGCGACACGCCAAGCATCCGCATCGGCCCGGTCAGCATCAGCACGTAGCCGTAGAACGCGACGAAGTCGCCGAGGCTGATCGTCCCGTTCACCACCTGGCGCCCGCCGACGATCACGATCGCCGCCAGCCCGAGCTGCGGCAGGAAGCCGATGTAGGGGTTGTAGAAGGCGCGTAGCCGCGTTGAGACCATCGACTGGTCGAAGACGCGTCCGACCGAGTGGTGGAAGCGCTTCATCTGGCGGTGCTCCTGCGCGAACCCCTTGACGACCCGTACGCCGGAGACGTTCTCCTCGGCGGCCGCGGTCAGCTCGGCGATCCGCTGCTGGACCTCTTGCGACGCCGGCCGGTTCAGCCGCCCGTAGCGGAACGCGACCCAGACGACCCACGGCATCGGCGCCAGCGCGACCAGCGCCAGCAGCGGGTTGACGAAGATCATCACCCCGGCCGCGATCACGATCGTCAGCGCCGCCTGCGCCATGAAGATCAGGCCGTAGCCGAGGAAGAAGCGGACGGCTTGGAGGTCGACGGTCGCGCGCGACATCAACTGCCCCGTCTGCTGACCGTCGAAGAAGCCGAGCTCGAGCGATTGCAGGTGGCCGTAGAGCAGGTTGCGCAGGTCGAACTCGACGCCGAGCGAGACGCGGCCTGCGACCAGCCGCCGCACGACGCTGAACAGCAGCCGCAGCAGGCCGGCGCCGACGATCGCCGCCGCGATCAGGCCGAGCGATCCGCCGCCGTCGTCAATGTCGTCGACGGCCTTGCCGATCAGTGGCGGGATCAGGATGCCGACCCCCATCGCGCACGCCGCCAGCGCGAACGATGCGATCACGCCTTTGCGGTAGGGACGGAGGAAGCCGAGCAAACGGCGGAAGACGGGCATCGCCTTCACTTTACTTAGTGAAGCTATGGAGTCCGAAGTGGCTCAGAGCAGCACAGGCAGCGACACGGCGGCCAGGAACGCCGCGAACGCGAAGCAGATGCCGGCGTTGATCGCACGTCGGTGCGCGGCTGCGAACGCGCTGAGCCGGTCGATCATCGTGTTGATGACGACCTTCAGGTCGAGCATCTCGCCGCGCACCTCGACGCTGACCTTGCGGCCGAGATCGCCCTGCGCGATAGCGGTCGCCACCTGCGAGATGTCGCGCA
>CBFGZN010000300.1:0-2508 GCA_965653255.1 uncultured Solirubrobacterales bacterium
GCTCTGCGTGCGCGACGACGACACCGGCGAGTACCTCGCGCTGGACGAGTACGACGTGCTGTACATCTATTCCGACGACCAGCGGTTCGCGCAGGACGTCGCCGACCGGGCAGGGGTGACGAAGGGGGCCCTCTACCACTACTTCGACTCGAAGGAGGAGATGCTCAACGAGCTCTTCCTCGAGCGCTGGCAGATCATGCTCGACGCGATCGGCGAGATCGACGGCCGCGACGAGCTGGCGCCGCGCGAGAAGCTGCACCAGGTGGCCGGGTTCATCATCGACTCCTACCGCCACGAGCCCGACCTGATGAAGGTGATCATCGTCGAGGTGACGCGCGCCGCAAACTCGTTCGGCCGGCTGCACCTCGAGAAGATCCGCGAGGCCTATGCGAAGATCGCCCAGATCGTCGAGTCGGCCCGCCAGGACGGGACCTTCAAGCAGGACATCTCGGCCCAGTTCGCAGCGATGTGCTTCTACGGCGCGATCGAGCAGCTGCTCTCGGGCTGGATCTTCGACCTGCTGCCGCAGACCGAGGAGGAGTTCGAGCGCGCCAAGACGCTCGTCGTCGAGGCGATCTGCGGCGGACTCGAGGTCTCGCCGTCGCCGAGTACGCCCGCGGTATCTGGTTGAATCGCCAGACGATGCAGAACGAACTCGTCAAGCGGCTGATGTGGAGCGGAGTGCTCGCCGGCGTCAGCGCGCTGTCAACGATCGTCGCCCACCGAATCGCCGCACTCATCTGGGTGCGCGTCTTCGACGAGGATCCGCCGGACGCCTGATGGAGTCCTCCGCTCAGGGAACCGGCGCCCCGGGGACCACCCAGGAGATGCCCCCTGTTGGAGCGGGCCCGTCACCCGCGCAGGCGCAAGTCGCGGACGACAAGGACGCCTTCGCCACCCGGCCCGAGCTGTTCGTCGGTGCGGCGTTCGCCGGCGGGCTCGTGCTTGCACAGCTGCTCAAGCGGGTAGGCCGCTGAGCATGCCCAGCCCCAACGGAACCGACAAGAGCCTCGGCGACATCGTCTCGGAGGTCTCCGAGAAGGGGTCGCTGCTGGTCCGTGAGGAGATCGAGCTCGCCAAGGCAGAGATCGTCTCGAAGGCCAAGACGATGGGCCGTGGCGCCGGGATCGGCGTCGCCGCCGGCATCTTCCTGGTCTTCGCGCTGGTGATGTTCCTCCAGACGCTCGCCTGGTTCCTGGTCGACGCCTTCGACCTCGACATCTGGGCCGGCTTCGGCATCGTCACGCTGATCCTCGTGATCTTCGGGATCGTCGCCGGGCTGCTCGCCGCGAAGTGGCTCAAGGCCGGCCCGCCGACGCCCGACATGGCGATCGAGCAGGCGAAGATCACGCGCGAGACGCTGGAGGCCCACACCCCGCAGGAGATAGAGGCCAAGACCGCACAGGAGACCCCCAAGCCATGACTTCGAGCGTCCCCGCCAACCGCTCTCCAGAGCAGATCCGCGCCTCGATCGAGGAGACGCGCCGCGAGCTGGCGTTCTCGGTCAACGACCTGCGCTCGAAGGTGACGGAGATCGCCGATTGGCGTCGCCAGCTGTCGCAGAATCGCGGCGCGGCCCTCACGACGGCGGCCGTCACCGGCTTCGTCGTCGGCGGCGGCATCGCCGCTGCCGTCAGCCTCTTCCGTCGCCGCCGCTAGCCGCTAGGCGGGCGCCGCCGGAGGCGGCTCGAACGGCGGTCCGGGCGGAGGCTCCGTCGGCTCCTCGTCGTCGCGGGCGTGGATGCCCTGCAGGTCGGCCCACTCGCGCAGCGCGATCTGGATCGTCGCCGCGACCGGCACCGCCATCAACGCACCGAGCACGCCGAGCAGCGTGCCGCCGAACAGCACCGAGACGATCACCAGGAACGGGTTGATGTCGACGGCCCGCCTCTGGATCTGCGGCTGGACGAGGTTGTTCTCGACCTGCTGGTAGACGATCGACCAGACGACCCAGATGATCGTGTCGGCGGGAAAGTCGCCGAACAGCGTGACGACGCCGACGATGACCGCTCCGATCGTCGCGCCGACCATCGGGATCAGGTCGAAGAAGAAAACGATCAGCGCCAGCGGCGCCGCGAACGGGATGCCGAGGATCTTCAGGACGATGAACGAGGTCACCGCCGCCAGCAGCGCCTGCGCGAGCGCCCCGGCGACGTAGTTGCCGACCGCGCGCGCCGAGCGGTCGACGACACGCTCGATCCGTTCGGCGCGGTCCTCGGGGGCAAAGCGCAGCCAGAGCATGATCCAGCGTCTGCCGCCGCCGAGCATGAAGGCGGTCAGGATCAGGATCGTCACGACGGCGAAGATCGAGTTGACGATCCCCAGCCCGACGTCGCTGAGGATGCCCGCGGCGTCGCCCAGCTTCTCCGGCAGCTTCGCGGCCTCCTCCTGCAGCTTGGCGGTGATGTCGTAATCGTCGTTGAGCTCTTGCAGCCGCTCGTTCTCGTTGACGAACTTCGTCACGTCCTTCGCGTAGGCGGGCGCGTTCTGGGCCAGATCCTCGGCGCC
>CBFGZN010000301.1:0-2470 GCA_965653255.1 uncultured Solirubrobacterales bacterium
TCCGATCGAGCCGAGGCCGCCGGTCACGAGGATCACGCGCGCACCTCCGGCTCGCCCGCGAGCGAGATGATCAGGTAGCGCCAGTGTGGGTAGTGGGCCAGGTTGATGTCGCTCTGCGACGGCTCGGCGGCGCTGCGCGGATGCGAGTGGTAGGTCGCGACCTCCCAGCCCTCGTCGTCAAGCTCGTTGGTCGCGTTGAGCGCCGCGAAACCGAACTCGAAGCCATACGGCGAGTGACGCTCGTTGACCGCGCGATAGACCTCGTCGACGACCCCGTCCTTGGCGCGCGCGTAGCCGCAGCACTCGTTCGGAGCCTCCTCCCGAGCGTGCGCGATCAGCTCGTTCCACTGTGCCCTGGTCATCCGCATGGGCTCCAGCGTACTCTTGGGGAATGGCCTTCCTCTCCCCCTCGGCACCCGAGCTGATCGTGATCCTGATCATCGCGCTGCTCGTGCTCGGCCCATCGCGGCTACCCGAGACGGCGCGCTCGCTTGGCCGCGGGATGCGCGAGCTGCGCGAGACGCTCCAGGGCATCGGAGATCACGACGACGAGGACGATGATGGCGGCAACGCCGAGATCGAGCCGCCTCCCCCACGCCGCGACGACCCCGGCGGGCTACCGGTCGACCCAGCCGTCGTGATGGGCGACGTCCCCTACGACGACGATCTGCCCGACGAGCTGCCAGTCCAGCCCGAGCCGGCGGACTACCAGAAGGAAGCCGAGTCGAGCACGCCCTCGGCCTCGAGCTGATCGATCGGCTTCGTGTAGACACCGGAGCTGAGGTACTTCCAGCCGTCGTCGGGTGAGACGAAGACGACGTTGCCTTCGTCGAGCTCGTCGGCGATTCGCGTCGCGATCGCGGCGATCGCACCGGTCGAGACGCCGAGGAACAACCCCTCCTCGGCGAGCAGCTTCTTGGTCCAGACAACGGCGTCGCGGTTCGAGACGAAGATCTTGCGGTCGATCAGCTCGAGGTCGATGATCGGCGGGATGAAGCCGTCGTCGAGCGAGCGCAGCCCCTGGACGAGCTCACCCTGAAGCGGCTCCGCGGCGACGATCGTCGTCTCGGGGTCGTACTCCTTGAAGCGGCGGCCATTGCCCATCAGCGTGCCGCCGGTGCCGAGCCCGGCGACGAACGCCGTCACCTCGTCTAGCTCGTCGAGGATCTCGAGCGCGGTGCCGTTGTAGTGGGCGTCAGGGTTGGCGCTGTTGCCGTACTGGTACGGCATGTAGTAGCCGGCGTCGGCCTCGGCCAGCTCGAGCGCCAGCGCGACGGCGCCGTTCGAGCCCTGGGCGCCGGGCGAGTAGACGATCTCGGCGCCATACATGCTGAGCAGCTGCGTCCGCTCCTCGGTGACGTTGTCGGGCATCACGACCTTCAGCGGGTAGCCCTTGCGCTGGCAGATCATCGCCAGCGAGATGCCGGTGTTGCCGGAGGTCGGCTCGAGGATCGTCTGCCCCGGGCGGATCGCTCCCTTGGCCTCGGCGTCCTCGATCAGCCCGCGCGCGACCCGGTCCTTGACCGACCCGGTCGGGTTGTAGGACTCCAGCTTCGCGTAGATCCGCACGCCCGGCTTCGGCGACAGCCGCTTCAGCTCGACCAGCGGCGTGTTGCCGATCGCCTCGACGATGTCGCCGTAGCGACCCCCGCAAGGCCGGTTCTGTAGGCCCTCCATCACTTCAAAAAGGATAGCGGCAGGCGCAAGCCCCGCCTAGGCCCTTCGGCTCAGGGAAGGAAGGCGATGGCCTCGGGCGGCTCGGTCGTCGTGTCGCGCAACACGAATGCGTTGGCCGCGACCCGGGCGGTCTTCGACCCGAAGCCGGGCGTTCGCACGCTCACCTGCCGGACACCGTCCGGCACCACGCCGAACACGACGCGCTCGCCGCCGGTCGGGCCGTCGTCGGCTGCGAGCGTCGCCACGAACAACCCGCGCTCGGTCAAGCGCCGCCACGAGTCGCAGCTCTGCCCCAAAGCCCCGCTGGCCCGATCCTCGTACACGATGCACACGAACCGCCTGCCTGGCGCCACCCACGCGGGTTGCCTCATGTCGAGCCGCTGGGCGAGCTCCCAATCCGCTCGATAGCGCGACTTGGCGAGCGTCTGGACCATGCTCGCCGGCAACTCTTCGGCGGGCGAGCGAAATATCGCGAACTCGGCGCGAAGCTCACGCCCCACCGCAGGCGCATGCGCCTGCGGTTCCCGGTCAGCCAGTCCAGCGTCACCGGACGACGTGACCGTCGATCCGACCGGCTCCTCGGAAGGCCGCGACGCCCAGAGGCCGATCCCTAGCCCGACCGCCGCGGCGACGGCCAACAGGCTGGCGCCGAAGCGCCAGCCTGCCGATCCGGATCCCCCATGCCGGTTGCCGCCCGACTTCGAGCTGCTGCCGCCTACGGCCAGCAACAGCCGATGCCGGTGAAGTACCCGTAGTGCTGGGTGTTGTTGTTGCGGATCGTTCCGCGGAGCCA
>CBFGZN010000302.1:0-2470 GCA_965653255.1 uncultured Solirubrobacterales bacterium
GACAGGACCCGCGGGCAGCCCCGCCGGACCCTCGGGCAGCCACTCCACACAGCACTCGACCTCACTCCCCACCACACACGGAGGCAACACAACAAGCCCCCGCCGCTGCGCCTCATGCACCAACGCATCCGGCGGATAGAACCCCATCGGCTGCTCATTCAGCAACGCACACAAAAACTCCGCCCCATAGTGCACCCGCAACCAAGTCGACTGATACGCCAACAACCCGAACGCAGCCGAATGCGCTTTCGGAAACCCGAACCCCGAGAACCCCACGATCTGCGAATAGACCCGTTCGGCAACCACACGCTCGACGCCCCTCCCCACAGCCCCCTCCACGAACTTCTCCTCATAGCCGCGCATCGCCTCCTCCGATCGCCGCCGGCTCATCGCCCGCCGCAACCCCTCCGCCTCCCCCGCCGAGAACCCCGCAAACTCCATCGCGACCTCGATCACCTGGTCCTGGAAGACGATCGCCCCGAGCGTGTCGCGCAGCACCGGCTCTAGCGACGGGTGCTCGTACGGAATCTCGTAGTCGGGGTCCTCGCGCAGTGCCCGACGCCGCTCGATGTAGGGGTGGACGGCTCCGCCGAGAATCGGGCCGGGCCGGACGATCGCGACCTGGACGGTCAGGTCGTCGAGATTCTCGGGCCGCGTCCGCTTCAGCATCTGCATCTGGGCGCGGCTCTCGATCTGGAAGACGCCCATCGTGTCGGCGGCCTGGATCTCGGCGTAGACGCGCTTGTCGTCGAAGTCGATCCGCGACAGGTCGATCCGCTCGTCGCGCGTACGGGCGACCATCTCGACGCAGCGCTCGACGCAGGAGAGCATTCCCAGCCCGAGCAGGTCGATCTTGAGGAAGCCGGCCTCGTCGCAGGAGTCCTTGTCCCACTGGACCATCTGACGGCCTTCCATCGCCGCCGGCTGGATCGGGCAGAGCTCGGTCAGCGGCGTGGTCGAGACGACCATCCCGCCGGGGTGCTGGGACATGTGGCGCGGCAGTCGACGGGCGTCGCGGACGAGCCGGATCAGCGCCTGCCAGCGCGGGTTGGCGCCGTCGATCGCGCGTGCCTCGGCCACGTCGGGCGCGATGTCGTTGCCGGACCGCCAGGGATCGACGGTGCGCGCGATCCGCTCGATCTCGGCGGGCGGCAGTCCGAGCGTCTTGGCGAAGTCGCGCACCGCCGACGGCGCCTGGTAGGTCGGGAACGAGGCGACGAGCGCCGAGTGGTCGTGGCCGTAGCGCTCATGGACGCGCGGGATCAGCTGCTCGCGAATGTCGCGTGGGAAGTCGAGGTCGATGTCGGGCATCGCGCGCAGGTCGTCGTTGAGGAAACGGCCGAGGCTGAGCGCCTTCTCGACCGGATCGATGTGCGAGAGGCCGGTCAGGAAGCAGACGAGCGACGAGACGCTCGAGCCCCGCCCGCGCCCAGGCGGCAACAGCGCCCGCGCCGTGTCGGGACCACGGACCTCGGCGGCAACCTCGCGTGCCAGCTCGAGCATGTCGCGGTGCAGCAGGAAGAAGCCGGACAGGCCGAGCTTGCGGATCACCTCGAGCTCTTGGTCGAGCCTTGGCTGGGCCTCGCGGTGGTGCGTGTGGCCGGGCGGGTAGCGCACGTCGAGCATCGCCTTGCAGACGGTGGCCAGCTCGTGGTCGGCCGCGGGGTCGCCCTGGCGCGGGTAGGCGTAGCCAAGGTCGCGGCGGAGGTCGAACTCGATCCGCTCGGCGATCCGCAGCGTCTCGACGACTGCGTCGGGATGGTCGGCGAAGCGAGCGGCCATCCTCGCCGGGCTGTCGAGCACATGCGAGCGGTTGCCGCGCCGCTGGGCCTCACACTCATCGAGCGTGCGGCCGAGTCGGACGGCGACGAGCGCGTCCTGGAGCGCGGCGCGCGTCTTGTCGTGGGCGTGGACGTTGCCGGTCGCGACACACGGCACCCCGCTCCGCTCGGCGAGCTCGGCGAGCAAGCGGTTGCGGCGGCGGTCGTGGCGGGCGAACGGCCGCTGCAGCTCGATCCGCAGGCTGTCGGGACCGAAGGTCGTGAGCAGCCGCCGCGCGGCGCGGGCGGCGTCGGCGTGGCGGCCCTCCTCGACGGCACGGGCCACGGGACCGCGGCTGGCGCAACCGGAGAGGCAGATCAGCCCGGCGGCGTGCTGCTCGAGATCGGTGTAGGCGGTCGACGGCGGCAGCGGCTCGCGGCCTGGGTGCGGCCTCGTGTCCGCATGCGCCTTGGTGATTAGCTGGCAGAGGTTCGAGTAGCCCTCACGCGTCGCGCAAATCAGCGTCAGATGGGACCCGTCCTCCAGCGTCAGCTCAGCGCCGACGATCGGCTGCAACCCCAGCTCGTGATCCTTGACGGTCTGTGCGAGCTCCATCGCCCCGTGCAGCCCGTCGTGGTCGGTCAGCGCAAGCGCGCCGTATCCAAGCCCCTCCGCCGCAACCGCCAGCTCGTCCGGCAGCGACGCCCCG
>CBFGZN010000303.1:0-2469 GCA_965653255.1 uncultured Solirubrobacterales bacterium
GGCAAGCGCGCCGAGCACGACCGCCTCGAGGTTCGGCTCGATCCGCAGCCCCTCGCGGTTCAGCGGCGGCGGCGGCTCCTGCATGTGCTTGAGCGCGATCGCGACCGCGCTGTCACCTTCGAACGGCAGCTTGCCGGTCAGCAACTCGTAGAGCATCACGCCGATCGAGTAGACGTCGGAGCGCGCGGTCACCTCCTGGCCCTGCGCCTGCTCGGGCGACAGGTACTGCGCGGTGCCCATGATCGAGCCGGTCTCGGTCATCTCCGAGGCCCCGGCGCGGGCGATGCCGAAGTCGGTCACCTTGACGTTGCCGGCGTCGTCGACGATCACGTTGTGCGGCTTGAAGTCGCGGTGGACGACGCCGTTGCGGTGGGCGAAGCCGGCCGCCTGGAGGATCTGCTCGCCGATCGCGATCACGCGCAGCTGGTCGAGCGGCGCGTCGGCGGCGACGACGTCCTTCAGCGTGCGGCCGCGCAGGTACTCCATCGCGATGTAGTAGGTGCCCTCGTGCTCGCCGCGGTCGAAGACGCCGACGACGTGCGGGTGCTGGAGCCCGGCGGCGGCCGACGCCTCGCGGCGGAAGCGCTCGACGAACTCGGCGTCCTGGGCGAAGCGGCGATGCAGCACCTTGAGCGCGATCTCGCGGCCGAGATGAGTGTCCTCCGCCAGATAGACGTCCGCCATCCCACCGGAGCCGATGCGACGGACGATGCGGTAGCGACCGTCGACGACGGCGCCGTCGTCGAGGTCGCTCATCCACCCCCCAGGAGGGTCTGGAGGACCTGGGCGGCGAGCGGCGCGGCGTTGGCGCCGCCGGACGTGCCGATCGGTTGGTCCTCGAGCGTCACGGCGATGGCGTACTGGGGGTCGTCCACGGGCGCGAAGCCTATGAACCAGACCTGGTTGAGCGTCTCGTTCTTGACCTCGGCCGTTCCCGTCTTGCCCGCCACCTGGACGTCGGAGAGGGCCGCGGCGACACCCGTTCCCTCGTTGACCACGTCGGTCATCATCTCGGTCAGCTCGGCGGCAGTCTCGGGCTTCATCACCTGCGACTGTGTCGCCGGGTCGATCTGCTCCTCGACGCGTCCGTCCTGCCCGACGATCCGGTCGGTCAGCCGTGGGCGGATCAGCTTGCCGCCATTCGCGACGGCGGCCGCGACCTCGGCCATCTGCAACGGCGTCACCTGGACCTGGCCCTCGGCGCCGCCCTGGCCGATCGCGACGCGACCGACGTCGAAGCCGCTCGTCACGAGCCGCCCGTCGGCGTTGCGGATGCCGCTGGCGAGCATCGAGTCCTCGGGATAGTCGAGCTGCGGGTCCCTGTAGAAGCCAAAGCGCTCCATGTACTCGACCAGCGTCTGCGACCCGACCTGCTCGCCGAGCGAGGCGAAGACGGTGTTGACGGAGTTCGTCAGCGCCGTCGTCAGCGTGATCGGCCCGTAGCTGACGCCACCGGAGTTGGCGAGCGGGACGCCGCTGATCGTCTTGGGCGACGAGCCGTCGACGATCGAGTCGGGTGTCACCTTGCCGGTGTCGAGCGCGGCTGCAGCCGTTACGACCTTGAAGGTCGAGCCCGGCTGGTAGTTGGTCTGGACGGCACGGTTGGTCAACCGCCGCTCGGTGTTGCCAGGCCGGTTGAGCTCCCTGAAGACCGCCTGGTCGTCGACGGTGTTCGGGTCGTAGCCCGGCGTCGACGCCATCACGCGCACGCGCCCGGTCGACGGCTCGAGCGCGACGATCGAACCAGAGTTGCCGGCAAGCAGATCCATCGCCTGCTGCTGCGCCGCCGGGTCGAGCGTCGTCACGACGTCGTCGCCCTCGCGCTCCTTGCTCTGCAACTCGCGGAAGATCGTCCCGAACTCGTTCAGGTCGCCGGTTAGCGCGTCGTTGCGCGAGCGCTCGAGGCCGCTCTCGCCGATGTTGATGTACGAGTAGCCGACCGGGTGGCCGAACGTCTCGCCGTCCGGATAGGAGCGGACGTAGGTCAGCTGCTTGCCGCGCCCGCGCGGCTCGCTCTGCGCCAGCACGGTGTCGCCGTCGCGCGCGAGGATCAGCCCGCGCGGCACCTGCTGCTGCTCGATCAGCCCACGCCGGTTGAGCTGGTTGTCCTCGAGCGACGCCGCCTCGAACACGGTCCAGCGCGACGTGAACGCGATCAGCACCCCGAACAGCACGAGCGTCAACCCGAACAGCTGGACGATCTGGCGGTTCATCTGGTCACCCCGCTCACACCAAGCCTCCGGGACCGGCGCGGTCGCGGTCGCGGCGCGCGTGGTCGGAGACGATCAGCAGCAGCGCCAGCAGCACCATGTTGGCGAGGATCGAGCTGCCGCCGTAGGAGACGAACGGCAGCGTGACACCGGTCAGCGGTATCACCTTCGTGACGCCGCCGACGATCACGAACACCTGCAGCGCGAAGACCGCGGTCAGGCCGGTCGCGAGCAGCTTCGAGAAGCCGTCGCTGGCGAC
>CBFGZN010000304.1:0-2464 GCA_965653255.1 uncultured Solirubrobacterales bacterium
AGCAACTGCGTGATGTGGGTGTGGTCCTTGGCCCGTCGGAACGAGACCATGACCTCGGCGCGCGGACAGTCCCACCCCGTCGAGATCGCGTCCTTCGCAACCAGCACCCGGACGTGATCGGCCTCCTGCACGCGTTGCGGTTCGATCCACTCGACCTCCCAGCTGCCGAAGGTCTGCGTGGTGTGGCTGCCGAAGACGTGGCGCACCGCCTCGGATCCGAGCTCCGGAAACTCCTGGTAGATCTCGTCTAGAGCGCGTCCGAGCTGGTCGGCATCGGGCGTATTCGGCGCCTGCAAAACGAGCAGCGGGCGCACGGGCTCGCCCACCTGCTGGGCCTTAGCGTATCTCTCCCAGCGTTCGCTCGAGTCGCGCAGTTTCTTGGCCGCCCGCCGCACGAGCACGGTGTCGAAGTTGCCAGTCTCCGCCGGAATGTCGAGCACCAGCGTGTCCTTGACCAGACCCGACTCCTGGACGCGGAACCCATCTACCGTAACCGGAGGCAAAGCCCGCCGCGCGCGGTCCGCATCCGCCGCGCTCATCGCCTCTTTGAAGCGCTCGATAGTCGCGGAGATGCCCCACACGATCGGGATCGGCGGATACCCGTCGTGCCCGTTGACCAATCGACGCACGATCGTTGGCTTGTCGCGGCTCGTCTTCGCATTGAAGCCGCGGTGGGCCTCGTCGAGAATCAGATAGACGGTCAGGTCATCGTCTTCGATCGTGTTCGCGATCGTCTCCCAGATCGTCCACCCTTGAAGGTCCGGGCGGGCCGCCGCCGTCATCGTCGGGAACACACCCTGGTCGCTCTCTTCGTGCCCGCGCGTCAGCAGTGAGTTCTTGGTCAGCTTCCCAGTGTTGAGGAAGTACACTTTCCCAGGATCGAGACACGGCTTTGCGAACGGCGGCTGGATCGTGACTAGGTCGGTCGCCGAGAACTTCTCCGACGCCTCCATGAGCCTGAAGCGCGTCTGGTCGTTGAGGTTGGGGTCGTCTGAGAACCAGATGACCACGGCGCCGGGATCGGGATCGACCTCGAACGCCTCGTTCCCATAGAACAGCGCCTCGATCACCGCCGCGGCCATGACCGTCTTGCCAGCGCCGGTCGTCGCGCTGAGCGAGACCGACGACTCCTTCCCCTCAACCTCGTAGAGCTGCTTCGCGCGTCCCAGACTGCGCAGAACGTCGTCGACCGCATCCGCCTGGTAGTCCTTGAGCGTGAACTTCACCAGACACTCCTACCTGGAGCAACCTCGAAGTTCCTTAGGTAGGACTCGTGGAGCCGCACCGGCGCGACGTGCTCCGGGAGCTCGCGCGAGATCGTCTCGAAGAGTCGCGCCTCGTCAGTCACGATGAACGCGACCGCAATCTCTGTGACATCCCGCATCGAAGCGAGAAAAGGCTCGACCAGGTCAAGGTCAGCGAGCACCCCGTAGGTCTCCGCAACGTCCCAGCCGGCGGATATGTCTTCGATGCGCCTGCCGCGCGCGCCGGCTCGAAGCCAGAGGAGCGGAGCGATGCGCTTGAAAGCCCGTCCGCTCGCCACCCGAAGAGGCGCCTCATAGGTCAAGGCAAAGAACTCCACATTCTCCTCGAGCCCCTCGGCCATCGAAGACGGGTACCTGAACCTGTACGAACCATTGACTGGCTCCCCGGTATGCGTACGGCCGGTAACGGCCGCCGTGATGCGCGGCTTGGTGATGTGCTCGCAGATCCCAAGATCCTCCCAATCCGGATCCCCTGGGCGAAGCCCGCGCATCCTGAGGCCGTCCTGCTCGGCGGCCGACACCTCGTTGTTCGTGATGCTGATCGACTTGCGACGGCCTCCGTCTTCCCCGTTCAAGCGCATCACCGCGTGGGCAGTCGTTCCGGAGCCCGAGAAGAAGTCGAGGACCAGCGCGTCCGGCTTGCTACCGACGAACAGGCGCAGGGCGTCTTCGACTGCGTACGGTGACTTTGGGAACGGGAATTGACGACCAGGCACCAGCGAGGCGAGGGTCCGCGTCCCATAGTTGCCCGCGAAATGCGACCGAAGGTTCCATTGCGTCGACGACGCTGCCACGGGCTCCTTGTCCGTGACGTAGTAAGCGATTACGCCGCCGTACTCATCCATCCCCTCGACTTCCGCCCGCCCCTCCACGATGTCGCGCAGAGCACCCGCCATCAGGTACTGAACAACATAAGCTTGAGGTTTATCGGGAAGGTGGCGAGTGACTCGTACGTATCCGTTCTCCAACCGCGACCGTAGCTCGGACGGGATGAGCCCCCAGCAACGCTCGATCCCGTCGTCGCTCAGCGGCCAGATGGCGAGGCAATCTGATGGGCACTCGACAGTCGGCCGATCGTCACCAAACGCGCACGCCTCTCCGACAGAGTCGATGCGCTTGGTGACCTGGTTGACGAATATTGGATAGAACTGGTTCGGACGGTCCGAGGCCGGGTTCCTACGTCGCAGGGTCTGCCAGTG
>CBFGZN010000305.1:0-2453 GCA_965653255.1 uncultured Solirubrobacterales bacterium
CCGGCGGCGGGCCGGCCGTTCGCCTGCAGCAGCTTGCGCAGGAACTCGCGGTTCAGCCCCGACTCGCGCGCCACGGCGCTCAGCGAGTGCTTGCGGTCGCCGCCGAGCGCGACCTCGATCGCGAACGTCGTCAGCCGTCCATCGCGTTCGGCGGCTTCGATCGCCTGCTCGCTCTGGCCCATTGCGCGCAGCCGTCTGACCAGCTCGTCGTGCGCCTCGACCTGCTCGAGCTCGTTCGGGACGTCCATCGCGCCCGATGATCCCAGGAGGCGCGGCGGCGGCGCGATCACCCGTCGCGCCGCCGCCGTCCATGTGGCCCGCCCCGGGCCGCTAGGCGATCTTCATGCCTGAGATCGCGCGTGAGATGACGAGCCGCTGGATCTCGGAGGTGCCCTCGAAGATCGTGTAGATCTTGGCGTCGCGCGCCATCCGCTCGACGGGGAACTCGCGCGTGTAGCCGTTGCCGCCGAGGATCTGGATCGCGCGCTCGCCGCACCAGACGGCGACCTCGCCGGCCTTCAGCTTCGACATCGAGCCCTCGGCGTTCTCGAACACCATGCCGGACTGCTTGCCCATCCACGACGCGCGCCAGACGAGCAGCCGCGCCGCGTCGATCTCCATCTTCATGTCGGCGAGCATGAAGGCGATCGCCTGGTTCTCGATGATCTTCTTGCCGAACTGCTCGCGCTCCTTGGCGTAGTCGAGCGCGTACTCGTAGGCCGCGCGGGCGATGCCGACGGCCTGCGCGCCGACCGTCGGGCGGCTTGCCTCGAAGGTCTGCATCGCGGCCTGCGAGCGGGCCTGCTTGCCCTCGCGGACGCGTGCGAGCCGCTCGTCGAGCTTGTCTTTGCCGCCGAGCAGGCAGGAGCCCGGCACGCGGCAGTCGTCGAGGTGGACGTCGGCGGTGTGCGAGGCGCGCAGGCCGTGCTTCTTGACCTTGGCGCCCTGCTCGCAGCCGTTGGTGCCGGGCGGGACGATGAACGCCGCGTGGCCGCGCGAGCCGAGCTCGCGGTCGACCGAGGCGATCACGACATGGACGTTGGCGATGCCGCCATTGGTCGCCCACGCCTTCTGGCCGTTGATGACCCACTCGTCGGTCGTCTCGTCGTACTTCGCGGTCGTGCGGATCTTCGAGACGTCGGAGCCGGCGTCGGGCTCGGAGGCGCAGAAGGCGGCGACGGCCGGGTCGGCCTCGCTGCCGAAGCACTGCGGGATCCACTCGCCGATCTGCTCGTTGGAGCCCTGGCCGAAGATCGCGGCGGCGGCGAGCGAGGTGCCCATGATCGACATGCCGATGCCGGCGTCGCCCCAGAACAGCTCCTCGTTGACGATCGGCATCTGCAGGCCGGTCGGGTCGAGGAAGAACTGGGCGAGCGACTCGAAGCCGTAGAGGCCGATCTTCGCCGCCTCCTGGATCACCGGCCACGGCGTCTCCTCGCGCTCGTCCCACTCCGCGGCGGCGGGGCGGACGACGTTCTCGGCGAAGCCGTGGACCCAGTCGCGGATGTCTTTCTGGTCCTGGCTCAGCTCGAGCGAGAAGGGGGTCTCGACCGGCTCGGGAACGGTGTCGTCGGTCATCTCGGCAACGAGGTCGGTAGCGCTCATCGGTCAAATGCTACCAGGAGTAGGAATATCCTAACGGCGGTAGGAATAAGCTTCGCGAACGCGTAACATGGAGCCGTGAGCTCCGCTTCCAGCGTCCCCGCGGCCGAGCGGCCTCGAGCGGCGCACCTCGGTCCCGAGCGACGCCGGCCACTGGTCCTCGACGCGGCGATGGACGTCTTCCTCGAGCGCGGCTACGAGGGTGCGTCGATGGCAGCGATCGCCCACGCCGCAGGCGTCTCGAAGCCGGTCGTATACGACTGCTTCGCCAGCAAGGAGGAGCTGTTCAAGGCCCTCTTCCAGCGCGAGGAGGCGCGCGTCACCGCCGAGATCCGCGACTCGCTGCCGACCTCCGCGCCGGAGGGCGCCGAGGCGGCGCTGGTCGAGGGCTTCGCCGCCTTCCTGCGCGCGGTTGCCGCCTCGCCACGCGCCTACCGCACGATCCTCCACGGCGAGGGCGGCATGAGCGCCGCCGTCGCGCGCCGGATCAGAGCGGGCAGGGAGCGCCAGGTTGCCGACGCGATGGTTGTTGCTCGCCAGTGGCTAGATCCCACCGGCCAGCTAGACGAGCCAGGAGCGCGGCTGTTCGCCGAGCTGCTGATCGGCATCAGCGAGGCGGGCGCCCGCGCCCTGCTGAGCGGTGAGCACGGCTGGACGCCTGAGACGCTGGCGCCCGAGCTGGCGCGTGTCGCGGTCGCTGCGCTTCCCGGTCATTAGGGTCTGCGGCCATGAGCGCCGCGAGCACCCCACCGATCCTCTGGCAGCCGACCGAAGAGCTGAAGCAGGGGTCCGCTTTAACCGGCTACATGGAGTGGCTGCGCGGTGAGCGCGACGTGGCGGTCGAGACCTAC
>CBFGZN010000306.1:0-2415 GCA_965653255.1 uncultured Solirubrobacterales bacterium
ACGGATACCGCCCCGTTTCTCTGAGGTCCTGGCGATCACGATCGAGGGAAAGCGCGCGACGGCGCTGATCCAGGACCCAGGCGGTCAGCCACAGGGCATCCCGCTCGTGAAAGTCCCTGTGCTCGGCTGGAAGCTGCCGAGCCTGACACTGCTCGAGCCGGTGGACATGGAGCAGCTCGCCGGTCTGAAACCGGACAGCATCGATCCACGCGTGCGCGGCGACAGGATCGACATCAGGGAGGTCCTCGCCGACACGCAGAGCGACTTCGCGGCTGGCTATGGCTTCAACGTCTGCTCGGAGCTGACCGAGCGTGAGCAGGAGCGGTTAGCCCACGCCAGCTTCGCGCCCAAGCGTGGCGACTGTGGATCAACCGTTGACGAGTTGTTCAAGCGGATGCGCAAAGCCGGGATCGAGCGCTGGAGCTCCAAGGTGGTCTCGATCAAGATCGCTGGCGACAACGCCGTCGCGATGGTCACGGACCGTCATCGCGCCGGCGCGCCGCCGCGGCCAATCCGCTTCCACAACAACACATTGCGCGGCGGCTGGAAGCTTGCGCGCCTCGCCGCGGCGGAGCCCGTCGGCGAGGCGCTGAGACAGTGATGAGTCAGCGCCCCATCAAATCCGCGACCTTCCACTCGCCGTCCTGTTTGACGAACCGCATGTTGCGTGGCGCACGCCCGCCGTCGCTGACCCTCGCGACCGCCTTGTCGCCAGCGAATTTCACCGAGAGGACCTCAGTCGGATTCTGGTCGACACCGGCGGCGCCCACCGACTTCTCGTGGACCACCTCCGCGCATGAGCCGCCGCGCTGGTTGAGCAGCAGCATCGCACGCAGCTGTCGTTGGGCGACTGCCGTGAGGTGGCCGCACATGCGAACTCCGTCGCGATCCAGGAACGCCTTCTGGACGGTGGCGACGACCGCATGCACCTGCTGCTCGTCGGTCCCGGCGGTCGTCGGATCGACAGCCGCCTTCTCGCTGTCGCCTGTGGCGCCCTTCTCGCCCGTGGCCGGCGCGGCCTTGCGCGCCGTGTCGCTGACGACAGAGCTGTCCGTCTTCTGCGATCCATCGGCGCCACCTCCATCGTCGCCGGCGTCTCCGCCACATCCGGCGGCGAGCACCACCACCGATACGGCGAGCGGCGCGAGCCAGCCGAACCTCTCCATACGAGTGTCCATGTCAGATCCAGTCCCTCCATCCGGATAACAGGTCGGTCCAAGTTACCACCGCAGCGCCACAAGTCCCGCAATCTCCTCAGGAGGAATAACTGAAGATGCCATCGTCCATCAATCCACTGCGAGCATTCGCAGCCCTTGCCCTGGCGGCCATGGTGCTCTCCGCCAGCGGATGTGGGAGCTCGGACGACGAGGACTCCTCAGCAGCAACCGCGCCCACCACGACCGGCTCCGACTTCGGCAAGCCCGCCGGCAAGGAGGAGGAGCAGGTCGCGCTGATCGTGGAGAACACCTATGCGTACCTCGCCGCCGGGGACACCGCGACCGTCTGCGAGCGGCTAACGAGCGGCACGCAGAAGGAGCTGGCGTCCAGCGACGCCGGTAGCTGCAAAGCCGCGCTTGACGAGGTCGTCGCCAGCGCGGGGAAGGCGGGCAACCTCGAGCGTGCCGGCAATGCCAGAGTCGGCGCGGTGAACATCACGAAGGACAAGAACGAGGCGACCGCAGTCGTCGCCTTCGGGAACCAGGCCGCGCAAATGGAGTTGCGCCCCGGCGGCGCCGGCTGGCTCTTCGACAGTCCGCCGGTGCTGCCCTCGAACTAGCCCTGCCCTTCGCCGGCGGGCGGCGCTACCCGCCGCCCGCCGGCGGCAGTCCCAATTTCCACTTTCCGTTCTCCTTGACCAGCGGCACCGTGCTCGTCGGGCCACCGCCAAAGTCAAGTGTCGCCGTCCCACGATTCCCCTCGATATTGATCCCGACCACCTTGCCACGCAACGCCCGCCGTATCTGACCCGTCTGCCTGGTGTTGCGGATCATCAGGGCGACGGCCGTCTCACAGGTCCAGTCGATGTCCAAGCCGGCGGTCTGGTGCGCGTACAGCACCGTCCGGCGTTGCGCCGGTCTGCTCATCAGGTCACAGATGCGCGCCAGCGAAGGATCGTCGGCGGCCTGCTCCACGGGCACGATGCCGTCCCGCACAGCTTTGAACGTCTCGTCATAGACCTCGGTCACGGCGATCCTGCCAGCACGTCGCTCGACGCGCTCCCGCTGGACGGGAGTCAGCGCCTCGCCGTGCTTCCCGTCGCTGCCGGCGGCCGACTTCACGCTCTCCGCGCTACCGGTCTGCGACTTCGATGCGTCATCTCCTCCGGAGCCGATCAGCAGGACGACCGCGACGACAACGGCGACCGCGGCGACGCCAACGCCCAACATGCGTAAGCTCATGTCCTCAATCTTCGCA
>CBFGZN010000307.1:0-2397 GCA_965653255.1 uncultured Solirubrobacterales bacterium
TTCGGATCGAGCACTACGACGGGCGAGCTGCTCAACGCCGTCGTCGGCGCGGCGTCCGTGCCGCTCGTCTACCTCTGCGCGCTGCGGATGTTCCGCCGGCGCGAGGCGATCACCGCCGGTGTCCTGCTGGCTGTCTTCCCCGGCCAGATCTTCTTCACCGACGTCCTGCTCGCCGAGACGCTCTACACGACGTTGCTACTTGCCGTGTTGACGCTCTGTCTGTGGCTGCCGCGCGAGCGTTGGTGGGCTGTCGCGGCTGTCGGCCTGACGATCGGCATCGCCGCGGAGACGCGTGCCGAGGGTTTGTTCCTGCTGATCCTGCCGCTCGCGATCTGGTGGCGCCCGTCACTGCGGCAGGTCGCGCTGCTCTGCGTCGGCGTAGCGATCGTCGTCGGAGCCTGGACCGCGCGCAACGCGATCGAGATGGACGCCTTCGTCCCGATCTCGACGAATGGCTCGCAAACCTTCTGGTCGGGCCACAACCCCGCTGCCTACGGCGGCCCGACTTACTCGCTCGGACGGCAGGCGGCGATTCGCCCGCCAGCTCGGTCGCCACAGGACGAGGAGCTCGAGACCTCGCGCCGGCTGCGTCGCGAGGCGGTCGACTGGATGCTCGCCAACCCGGGCGAGGAGCTGCTGCTCGTGCCGCGCAAGCTCGGCTGGCTGCTGCGCGGCGACTCGTTGGCGCTCTTCCAGTGGGTCCAGCCGGGCGGACCTGGCGAGCCCGACGCGATCTCGAACAACCTCGCGGTGCCGCTCGGCAACCTCGCTGACCTCTTCTTCTATGGCCTGCTCACGCTGACCCTGATCGCAGGCTTCGTCGCCTGGCGGTCGCGCCCGCTCTCCCCGCCCGAGCGGGCATTGTGGATCCTGCTCGGCGCCTCGCTCGTCCTCTACGGCTTCGTGCTCTACGGCAACTACCGCTACCGGATGCCGCTAGAGCCGGTGATGATCCTGCTGACTGTTCCCGTCCTCCTACGGTCTATCCTGCGAACGCAGTGGACGAGCGCTCACTCACCGAGCGCCTGATCACCTACGACACGGCGACCATCGAGGGCATGCACGCGGCGGCGGCCTTCGTCAAGGGCTGGCTGGAGTCCCACGACGTCGAGGTGAACGGCGAGCAGCACAACGGACGCCCAGTGCTGGCGGCGACCGTCGGCGCGGCGAGCGGTCCGACCGTCGTGCTGCACGGCCACATCGACGTCGTGCCCGGCGACGCCGGCCAGTTCACGCCGCGCGTCGACGGCGACCGCCTCTACGGCCGCGGCGCCTACGACATGAAGGGCGGCCTCGCGGCGATGATGGTCGCCACCTGCCGGCTCGCCGCCCAGGACGCGGTCAAGGTCCACTTCGTCTGCGTATCCGACGAGGAGACAAGCGAGGAGGACGGGATCCGCGCCTCCGACCACATCGTCCGGCAGGGCTACACCGGCGACTTCGCGATCACCGGCGAGCCGACCAACCTGCACATCGGAATCCAGGCGAAGGGCGTGCTGGCAATTCGGATCGAGGTTCATGGCCGCTCGGCCCATGGCTCGACGCCCTGGCTCGGCGACAACGCGGTGCTGAAGGCCGTCGACGTCTTCCGCGGAATCGAGACGCTGCCCTTCACGCGCGAGTCCTCCGACATGTTCGACCGACCGTCGATCAGCCTCGGTCGGATCCTCGGCGGCGACGCGATCAACCGCGTTCCCGACCACTGCGCGATCGACGTCGACATCCGCTACCTGCCGGGCCAGGACGCCGACGAGATCCTCGCCGGGATCGGCGCGCTCGATGGCGCCGAGGTCACGCACGTCTTCCACCGCGAGCCGATCGTCGTCGAGCGCGAGAACCCCTACGTCCAGCTGCTCGCCGAGTCCGTCCTGAACGTAACGACGCTCGAGGAGAGCATCGCCGTCGGTCGCGACGGCACCTCCGACGTCATCTCCTTCATCAAGGCCGGCACCCCCGGCGTCGAGTTCGGGCCGGCGGGAGAGGGCCACCACGGCCCCGAGGAGTGGGTCTCGATCGACTCGCTCGGCCGCTACCGTGACGCGCTCGTCCAGTTCGTCGAGTCGATCCCTCAACATGGGCGGCTGGCCGACTTGAGGATCGCTTGACCCCTTTCGACGACAGCAACCGCCCCGGCCTCTGGAAGAAGCTGCTGCTCGGCGCCTTCCTGGTGATCTTCGCCGCGGCATCCGCAACGTCGGTCGCCGCCTTCCGCGAGATCGACAAGGTCGTCGACGCGCTCGACCAGAACGAGGATCTCAAGCTCGGCAACCAGCTCGCCAAGAGCGATCCCGGCAAGCCGCAGACGATCCTGCTGCTCGGCTCCGACCGCCGTCCCGACGACGCCACCGACGGCGGCGCCGGAACCGGAGCGCGCTCCGACACAATCATCCTCGTCCG
>CBFGZN010000308.1:0-2388 GCA_965653255.1 uncultured Solirubrobacterales bacterium
CGCTCCATCGGGGTGTCGCCCAGGGCCCGGGCCGCCGGCGGGGACAGGGGCGTGGCCTGCAGGTCGTAGAGGAAGTCGCTGGAGACGACGCTGCCGAGCGTGGGCGCGCGGCTCGCGCAAGCGCTGGGGCTGGCGAGCGCGTCGATCGAGCTGGCCGCGGTCGACGCCGACCTCCTGGAGGAAGGCGATCGCCTCGCGGGCGAGCGACAGGACGATGCCGGTCGTCGTGAGGATCGAGATCAGCGCGGCGAGCAGCAGCAGCGCCTTGATCACGTCCTCGCTCCAACGACGACGCGCCACCCCGAGAGCCGGGGTGGCGCGTGTCGTGGTGGTGGCGGAGGCCTCCATCGGTGGTGTCAGGAGGCCACGAAGGCGGCTACTTGCCGGCCTTCGCCTCCGCCTCCTTCAGCTGCTGCTTGGCCTTGTCGGTCTGAGCAGCGGTCAGCGGCACGATCTGCGACGCCGTCGCGATCTCGTCCGCGTTGTCGACCGTGTACTCCATGAAGCCCTTGACTTGCGGCTTCGAGCCGAGCGACTGCTCGCTCGGGTACATGAACAGCGGCCGCGAGAGCGGCTTGTAGCTGCCGTCCTGGATCGTCTCGACGCTCGGCTTGACGCAACCGTCGCCGGCATCGACCGCGACCAGGTTCAGCTTGTCCTGGTTCTGCTCGTAGTAGGAGAAGCCGAAGTAGGCGAGGCCGCCCTCGTCGCCCTCGACACCCTGGACCAGCACGTTGTCGTCCTCGGACGGCTGGTACTCCTTGCGGCTCACGCCCTCCTCACCGTTGATCACGTCGGTGAAGAAGTCGAAGGTGCCGGAGTCGGTGCCCGGTCCGTAGAGCGAGACCTCGACATCGGGGAAGCTCGGATCGAGCTGGTTGTAGTTGGTGACCTTCGAACCGGTGTTCCACAGCTTCTTCAACTGCGCGACCGTCATGCAGTCGATCTTCAGGTTCGTGTTGGTAACAACGGCGATGCCGTCGTTGGCGATCTGGATCTCCTGGTAGGTGACGCCGTTCTTCTTGCAGATCGGAGCCTCCTCGTCGTCCTTGATCGGACGCGAGGCGTCGGAGATGTCGGTCTCGCCGGCGCAGAACTTCTCGAAGCCGCCGCCGGTGCCGGAGGTGCCGACCGAGACCTTGACGTCAGGGTTCTCGCCGCTGAACTGCTCGGCCGCGGTCTGCGCGAACGGTCCAACCGTGCTCGAGCCGTCGATCGTCACTGCTCCGGAGAGGTCGCCCCCGCCGCTGCCGCCTGAGGCGGTGCTGTCGCTGCTGTCGTCGCCGCAGGCTGCGACGCCGAGTGCCAGCACGCCCGCCGAGGCGAGTGCGAGCCACTTGCTCATGGATGTTCTCCTTGTTCGTTTCACAACTGAGGCGACGGTCGCATGGCTCGGTAGCCAGTCTGTTATGGACTTGTCTCCGGGATGTGAAAACGATGTAAAGAGCCCTCGGGGAGCGGTTCGCCCTCCTGCTCGAGGCGGTAGCCGAAGCCGAAGTGGGTATGGATGAAGCGAACGCCGGGCAGCGCGTGCTCGAGCTTCTGGCGCAACTTCGCCACGTAGACGTCGACCGAACGGTCGGACTTGCGGTAGGGCTCGTCCCAGACCGCGGCGTAGATCTCCTCGCGACTGACTATGCGGCCCTGGCGCAGGACCAGAGCGGTCAGCAGGTCGAGCTCGCGCGCGGTCAGGTTGAGCGGTCGGCCGCCGGCCAGCGCTAGGAACTCATCCGGGTGGATCTCGATCGACCCGGATCGCAACATCTGGGTTTGAATCGCCGCTTCCATGGTGCTGAAGGTCGCATCTGCGCAAGGACTTCCCGTTATGTGCGCGTGATTGGGCTGTGAAGAAGCTGTAAACGGGCTTTCACAAGCCCATCTGTTGCGTATGCTTGGTGTGTGATCTCCTCCGATCCGGGGCCGATCCGGCTCGCGATCCTGGATTCCGACTCCGGGTTCGTCCAGGTACTCGTCAACCGAGCCGAGAGCATGGGCTGGCAGCACCGCCGGCTCGAGGCCGCGCCCCGCCCCGAGGAGTTCGCCGCGATGCGCGTCAACGCGCTCGTCGTCGACCTCGCGCTGCCGCGCGATCCCTCGCGCACGCCGCTGTTCCAAGTCCTCTTCGCGCTCCAGAACGCACCTGTCGAGAGCCTGGAAATCTCGGGCCTGCGCCTGCGGCCGCTGCTCGAGGGCGGCGATATCGGTCTCGGCGAGCTTCACCCGTTGGCCGGCGGCGATCAGGCCGTGACCTCGATTCCCGGGCTCGCCGACAAGCTGCTCGTCGCGGGCATCGTGGACGGCCGCAACATCTGGCGCACCGACCTGGACGCGGCCCTGGCTGCCGACCAGGCTCGCCAACACACCTGGCTGGCCATCGGCGGCGTCGAT
>CBFGZN010000309.1:0-2364 GCA_965653255.1 uncultured Solirubrobacterales bacterium
CGGCAACGTCCTCGCTCGCGTGTCGCGCGATCTGCGCGGCGACGAGGAGGACGTCGAGGTCAGCGTCAGCGCGACCTACTCGTCGCAGGCGGCGAAGCAGCTCGTGGCGCGCGTCGGCGACAAGCTCGACCAGGAGCCCAAGGACGCCACGCTCGACTTCCCGTCGCTAGACGCGGTCAAAGAGCAGGACGGAGTCGCGGTCAAGCGCGGCGAGCTGCGCCAGGCCGTCGGCGCAGCGCTGCTGTCCCCAACCGATCGCACCGTCGAGGCACCGGTCAAGACGACCAAGCCGAAGGTCACCCGTGACGAGCTCGCCAAGGAGTATCCGACGGTCATAGTCGCCGACCACGCCAGCTTCCAGCTCCGCCTCTACAAGAACCTGAAGCTGGAGAAGACCTACACCGTGGCGTTCGGCGCGGCGGGCTATGACACGCCACGCGGCCTCTTTAACATCCAGAACAAGCAGGTCGATCCGGTCTGGAGCGTCCCGAACAGCGACTGGGCTGGCGACCTGGCCGGGACTGTCGTGCCCGGTGGGACGCCCGAGAATCCGCTCAAGGCGCGCTGGATGGGGATCTCCGACGGTGCCGGGATCCACGGCACCGACGACGTCGGCTCGCTCGGCAGCGCCGCCTCACACGGCTGCATCCGGATGGGCATCTCCGACGTGATCGACCTCTACGACCGCGTAGAGGTCGGAGACCCGATCTACATCGGCTGACCGTCGACGCCGATCGCCTCGACCGGCGCCTCGACCCAACCGGCGGCCTCCAAAGAGGCTTGGCGGTCCGAGTGCCGAATGCACAGAGTGCCGATGAAGACGCCACGCTCACGCTTGCGCATCACCGCGTACCAGAAGGTCGACTCCTCGCCAGGACCCTGGATCGGGTGCCAGGGAGCGACAGGCTTGCCGTCATCGTCGGTCAGGTCAGCGTCGACCAGCTGGGAGCGGGCGGCGACCCGTCCGTCCTGAGTGTTGACGAAGAACCTTGACACGGCGCTCAACCCTAGTTGGGCGAATGCCCTGAGCGCGTTCGACACGGCCCTCCGCACGCGCGGCCTCGGCGAGCAGACCCGCCGCGCCTACGGTGCCGACCTCGGCCAGCTCGCCGAATGGGCGAGCGCTCAGGAGATCGCGCCCCAGGCCGTCGACGCGCGCGTCCTGCGCCGCTTCGCCGGCGTGCTGTCGGAGCGCGGCAACTCGCGCTCGACCGTCGCGCGCAAGCTGGCAGCGTTCCGCGCCTTCTACCGCGTGCTCGTCGAACGCGGCGAGCTCGAGGCCAGTCCGGCTGACTTGGTCGCCAGTCCAAAGCGCGAGAGCAACCTGCCGACCGTGCTCAGCCGTGGTGAGATCGACCAGCTGCTCGACTCGCTGCCTGCCTCGACGGCGCTTCAGTTGCGCGATCGGGCGCTCTTCGAGCTCGCCTACGCCGCCGGGCTGCGTGCCGCCGAGCTCGTCGACCTTAACGTCGAGAGTCTCGACCGCGAGGGCGAGCAGCTGCGCGTCGAGGGCAAGGGCGGCAAGACGCGGATCGTTCCCGCCGGCGAGCACGCCTGGAAGGCGATCGACGCCTACGTGGAGCGCGGACGGCCCGAGCTGGTTGCCGCCGGCGACCGCGCCGATCCGGCGCTGTTCCTCTCGCGCACTGGTCGGCGGCTCGCCACGACCGACGTCAGACGCCGTCTGAGAAGCGCGCTGCGCCACGCTGGAGTGCAGGCGGTAGCGTCTCCGCATGCGCTGCGCCACTCGTTCGCGACCCATCTCTTGGACGGTGGCGCCGATCTACGCACGATTCAGGAGCTGCTCGGACACAGCTCTCTGAGCACGACCCAAACGTACACTCGGGTAGAGTCGAAACGTCTCAGGAAAGCATATGCGCAGGCCCATCCGCGCGCGTGAGGGGTACTAGGACGAGGTGGAGACAAACCTCAAAGCGATCGAGCTGAAGGATCTATGGAGCCGTTACAAGCAGGACGGCGACCAGCAGGCGCGTGAGCGCCTCGTTCTCGCGTACTCGCCGCTCGTCAAGTACGTCGCCGGCCGGATGTCGAGCGGACTGCCCGCCCACGTCGAGGAGGCCGACCTCATCTCCTATGGGCTGCTCGGCCTGATCTCGGCGATCGAGCGGTTCGACCTCGAGCGCGAGATCCGCTTCGAGACCTTCGCCGTGACCCGCATCAAGGGCTCGATCATCGACGAGCTGCGCTCACTCGACTGGGTGCCACGCTCGGTACGGGCGAAGGCGCGCGAGATTGAGCAGACCAACGCGAAGCTCGAGAACAAGCTGCAGCGTGCCCCGACCGACGCCGAGATGTCCGAGGCGATGGGGGTCACCCAGGACGAGTTCCAGGAGTCGCTGGTCA
>CBFGZN010000310.1:0-2354 GCA_965653255.1 uncultured Solirubrobacterales bacterium
GATATGCAGGTGCCAGCCGCCGATCACTTTGGGCGCCAAAACCTTGCGCATGCGCTCCTCGTTGAGTTGCAACACCAGGGCGTCGTCGAGAACCATGGCGGCGTGGATCACACCGCGCAATGGCGGCATCGAATGGCGGACGTCGGCAAGAACCGCGGCGATCTGTGACTGCTCTGTCACATCCGCCTTGGCCACGACAACGGTGGCACCGGCCTGTTTCATGGCGGCTATTGCCAACCTGGCTTCGGGTGACGACGCACCGCCGCGGCCGGTGAGCACCAGGTGACGCGCGCCCTGAGCTACCAACCACTGCGCCACGGCCAGCCCAAAGCCGCCCAAGCCACCGGTGATCAGGTATGTGCCGTCGTCGCGCAATTTCAACGGGCCCCGCGCCGAGGGAATCACTGTTACCGCGTCATCGTGCATAGCGACGACTACCTTGCCGATATGCTTCGCCTGTGCCATATGACGGAACGCGCTCACGACATCCGCAACGGAGAAGACGCGATGCGGCAGCGGGCGGAGCGAGCCGTCCTCGAATCCCTGCATGACGTCACGCAGGAACGATTGGACCAGCTCGGGCCGCTGGGCACACAACTTGTCTAGATCGACGGCGAACAACGAAAGGTTATTGCGGAACGGGCGGAGGCCGAGTTTGCTGTCCTCGTAAATGTCGCGCTTGCCGATTTCGATAAACCGGCCGTACGGGCTCAGCACCGACAGACTCTTGGGGATCGCTTCGCCGGCCAGCGAGTTCAAAACGATGTCGACCCCTCGCCCGTCGGTGAATTCCATCACCTCGTCGGCGAAGGCCAGCGAGCGCGAGTTCATCACATGCTTGACGCCCAGCGCCCGCAGTAGATCGCGCTTAGCCGGTGTACCCGCTGTTGCCAGGACCTCGGCGCCTGCGCGCTGCGCCAACTGAATCGCCGCCAGTCCGACGCCACCGGCCGCCGCGTGGATCAACACCCGATCTCCGGCTCGCATACGGCCCAGGTGGTGCAACGAATAGTATGCCGTCAGGAACGTGATCGGAATGGTTGCGGCTTCCTCGAAGCTGATGTGAGCGGGCTTGTGAATCACGAACCGCGCATCGATCGTCAGATAGGTTCGTAAGGTGCCGGGAGCGGACGTCATGACCGCATCACCGACCCCGAGTCCCTCCACCCCTTCGCCGACCGCGATAATTCTTCCGGCACACTCCATGCCGAGCGCCTTACCGGTGTACCCACCCTCTAGCGCTTCCTCCGGAAGCAGGCCCATGGCGATCATGACGTCCTTGAAATTCAAGCCAACGGCATCCACCTCGATCTCGACCTCGCCGAGGGCGGGCGCTTGACGACGGCTTTCCAGGAAGGCCAGTTGATCCAGCATGCCCGGCCTGGCGATCTCGACGTGGAATGGCGGCTGCGCGGTGGCCGTACGGCGTTTGTGAGGCAACCCTGCCATGGTTCGCAGCGATACATGCCGTAGCCGGTGCACATACCGCCCTTCGCCTCGCAGGGCGATCTCGTCCTCGCCGTCGTCAGTCCACAGTTCCTCGACAAGCGCCTGATTCTCCGCGGCCGAACTCGCGCTGCTCAGGTCAATCAGTTTGCAGCGCAGTTGCGGGTGTTCATTGATGACGACCCTGCCCAGTCCCCATAGCGGGGATTGCGCAACCGAGACCCCTTGCGTCGACTCGCCCGCCAGTTGCGCTCCGCAGGTGACCAGAGTGAGCTGTGGAAGCTCGGCTTCGGTCGCATTGGCCAACACCTGCGCCAGGTACAACGCACTGATGCTGCCCAGGCGCTGCGCTGTGTCCAGCTCGACCGACGTCATCTCCGACTGCTGTGAAGCGTCGAGGCTCCACAGATGAATCGCGCCACGGCACGGTTCCCGAGCGGTGAGTGTCTCGTCGATCAGCTGTTGCATGTCGCCGAGGTGGGCGGGGCGAATCTGCACGCGATCCGGCGCGATCCGCCGGTACGCGTCGCCGGGCGAGACCAGCACCGGCCTTGCTCCGTACTTCCCGAGATCCTCAGCCAGTTGCCGTCCGACACCGTTGCTGTCGGCGAAGATCAACCAAAGTCCCTGTCTCTGAGTCAGGAAGGCGGCCGCTTCGTCAGCCGGCGCCGGTTGCTCCAGGGCAGGGCCTCGCGCGAGCAGAACCGAATGGACGGCCCTGTCCACCGGTTCGGTGTCGGTCACCCATGCCACGTCGCTGAACCCGACATCGTGGAGTACTTGCTGCCACGCTGTCTGCGGCGCCCACGGATCCGCACCGCGCACGTCGACATCGTCGAAGAGCCACCAGCTCTTGAGCAAGCCGAATACGAGGGTCGCCGAGCGTGGTGTTCTGGTTCCCTCCAGCA
>CBFGZN010000311.1:0-2352 GCA_965653255.1 uncultured Solirubrobacterales bacterium
CGCCGCGACGCTGTTGATGCCCGCCTTACAGCCCAACCCGAGCGTGCAGATCTCATACCTGCTGTTCACACCGCCGGGGTTGAGCGTCGACACCGACACCCCCGACGAAGGAACACCCCCTGCCAACGGCGTCCCCACACTCGAAGCCGCGACGATCGCCGGCTGCGCGACCCCAGCAAGTGGACCGCCCGTGAACCGCACGCCATATGGACGCGACCCAGCCGCATCCCCCGGACCACCACCGACGGTCACCGACCCACCACCGGCGCTGACCGACGACAACCCGTTCAACGCCGCCTGAACATCGGCAGCCGAAGCGTCGAAGGCGAGATCGCCGGAAAGGTCAGGTTGAACCTGCCGCCAGCCGCACGCACCGCGACCGACTGAAACGCGACGTTGTTCCCCGGCTGGCCATTCGCGGCCACATCGAAGCCCCACGCGCCGATGAACGCTCCCGACGAGCTGAACCGCTGCACACGATGAATCCCCGTATCCGCGACATAGACGTCGCCCGACGCACCGTTGACCGCGACACCACGAGGCCCCGCGGTGTTGAACAAACCACCCAGTGTCCCGTTAGGAGTGGTGTTCCCCCAGAAGTTGAACACGCCCGGCGTCGCCGCCGCGGGCGACGCCACCAGTGCCAACGCACACCCAGCCACCAAAGCGCCAACGACCAGGCTCCCCAGCCGAGACCCACGACTCCCCCCAACACCACGCCCGACAGCAGCCCCACCCGAAACCCCACGGCCCCGAACGACGAACGGCAGCCGGAAGACCGACTGCAGAACACTGCTGCGAACTCGCCTCATAGGTGCTGGTCCTCTCCTCATTGCGCTGCTGGTCCGCGGAACTGGAGACGCTTCGTGCAGAAACACCTCGATCCCTGATGCCAGAGACAACGTAAAACATCACGTTTACGACTGTCAAGCGACAACCAGCGCACTGGAAAGCCAGAATTGGGACCGTAAAGCGAATTTGCTTGGGCCGTTCCGGAAAGACATAGAACGCCAAGTCTCATCCGGAGCGGGTTTGCGGACCGATTCCAATCAGCACTTGAAAGCTATAGACCATTGCGTCTATCATCTGTTTCATGTGGCCGGAAGCAGATCGCAAGCTCGTCAGCGGCCCGCATGGGATGCCGCCGGCCGAAGTACTGGAGACCCAGCGCCAGCGGTTGCTGAAGGCGATGACCGAGGTCGTCACGCGCAAGGGCTACGCGGGGACGACAATTCGCGACCTGCTCGACCAGGCGGGGCTGTCGCGGCGGACCTTCTACGACCTCTACGTCGACAAGGAGGACTGCTACCTGGCGGCGTTCCGCGCGGTCGCCGACCAGCTCGAGGACCGGCTCGCGGCGGCGTTCGACGCCGGCGCCACCGCCGGCGAGCGCCTGACGCTGACGATCGAGTCACTCGCCGGCTTCTGCGTCGACGAGCCCGAAGCGGCCTGCGCGGCGCTGGTCGAGAGCCTCGCCGCTGGCCAGAGCGGCCGCGACGCGCGCAACGGCCTGATCGAACGGATCGCGGAGCTGCTGGCGCCGGCGCTCGACGAGCTGCGGCCGATCGGGCCGAGCTCCGCGCTCGTCGCCCGCGCCACGGTCGGCGGCATCTTCGAGCTGCTCTACGGCCCGCTCGCCCGCCACGACGCCGAGCGGCTGCGCGACCTCGCCGAGCAGATCGGCGAGCTGCCGCTCGTGCCCACCGCCGCCGCGCGCTGAGCCTCTACCCGAGCGGCTCCTCTGCCAGGCGAGCGATCAGCTGGTCGAGCGACACGTACTCGATGTCGAACCCATCCAAGCTCCGGCTGTAAGGAGCGTCCACATCGCTGGCCACGATGTAGTTCGGCCCGCCCGGGTGGAGCCGCCTGAACGCCTCGATCGCACGCGGCTCGAACGTGTCTGCCTTCCACTTGCACTCGATCGCTATCGGACCACCATCGCCGCGACGCGGCAGTACGAAATCGACCTCGGCGCCACTCTTGTTGCGCCAGTAGCGCACGGTCCTGTGCTGGAGGCGGCCCTGGATCTCGTTGAGCACGAAGTGCTCCCAGAGGTCGCCGAGATCGTCGGGGCGGAGGGCATCCCAGCCGCGGTGATGGCAGACGAACCCCGTGTCGAATCCGTACACCTTCGGCGCGGAGACGATCTCGGTCGCACGACGGGTGCTGTAGGGCCGAATGGCGTGAACGACGAAGGTGGTCTCCAGCGCAGCCAGGTAGTTGGAGATCGTCTGGCGACTGACCTCGCACGGGGCCGCGAACCGGGTCGCCTCGAACACGCCGAGTGCCCCGCCGGTGAACCGGCCGAGGAAGACGGCGGCGTCGTCCACGGTGACCGTGCCGGTGCCCTCG
>CBFGZN010000312.1:0-2330 GCA_965653255.1 uncultured Solirubrobacterales bacterium
GTAGCTCAGCTGGTAGAGCTCTCGGTTGTGGTCCGAGCGGTCGCGGGTTCGAAGCCCACCACCGATTCCGCAGGAACAAGCGCAACGAGGCGCAGATCCATGCCCGCAAGCGTGATCTCAAGCGATCCCGCATTGCTTTACATTGCGTCGGATTTTAGGGGTTTTGCCGGAGGTTTTGCCCGGGATCGATCCGCATAGATGCTGCTGTCTCAGTCATCTGCCAGGGTGAACTTGGTGATCCCTCCAGCCCCTGAGATCCGTGTGCCCCGTTGGAACAAACGGCCCAGCGGGATCATCGTCCCGACCGCTCTCGG
The DNA here is from genome assembly GCA_965653255.1 of uncultured Solirubrobacterales bacterium. Taxonomy (GTDB): domain Bacteria; phylum Actinomycetota; class Thermoleophilia; order Solirubrobacterales; family Thermoleophilaceae; genus JAAYBF01. Next base: position 315 of record CBFGZN010000312.1, read on the forward strand.
GCGCACGCAGCTTGCGGCTTTTGCCGGGGAGTTGCCGCATGATCTTCCGTTACCTGCGCCGTCGGTGGCCATCATCGGCCGGCCGCCTTCCTCGTTCGACCAGTTCGGCGCTTACCCCGATGAGGTGCTGCTGGGATTTCCCAGATCGACTTCTGACGACCTAGTCGTCATGGCATCTGCCTTGCCCTTTGAGCGGACGATGCATGCGTTGGCCCAGATTGCCGCACATGTCGAGCACCTCGACCGCGACCTAGAGGCGCAGCTCGCTTTCGCTCACGAGGTCTTCGGCGACACGACGCTCTGCGAGCGCCTAGCGGCCTTCATCAACGGCGCAGAGGGCTACACCAGCTTGTTCCCTCCTCAGCACATCGCCGCATGGCAACGATTGCTGGTCCTGCACGGGGCCGATATTCCCCAAGATCAGCAGCCACCCGCGGACTCACAAGCGATCTTCAATCGCGCGTTCTATGCGCTCGGCTGTCTCACCGAGGCGGGTCTTGGCGACATCAACGAGCGCGACGGACGTTCCCGATGGCTGGCTTTCCTGATCCAGAACGGCGTTTACAACTCAGTCGACCCGACGCTCGAGGCGATGGCACGTCCGGCGACCTTGTTCCTTGACATCGCCGACGACTTCCGCCAGCACCAGGACTACTGCGACGTGGATCAGTGGTTCGTCGAGGACTACGGGCTGAGTATCGGCGACCAGGCCGCGCTGAGCATGGCCGTCCTAGCCGCATCAAAGGTCCGAGACGACAAAGCCGATGCCAAGGAGAGGTCAATCCTAAGCTCGGGATTCCTCGCGGACGTTGCGAACAGGCTTGGGAAGCCCGTTGAGGTGGTTCGCGACCTGATCAGCGCCGACCGCAGCTGGTATGCGCAGGAGTTCGCCGGCGTGGAGATCACCGAGAGCCGAGCCGTGTGGGATCGGACTCCCTTCGAGAAGCGTCCGCTGTTGCAGCTAGCGAGCGGCCAGTTATTGCTGCTCTCGCCCCTGGCGCTGGGTGGCTGGCAGAGCGACGGCTTCTACCACCGGGCTCTCGCTTGCGCGCGTCGCCGCAAGCAGATTCCGCGGCTCCAGCGCTTCTACGGCGTCCTTATTGAGCGCTATGTCGTGGAGACGCTTCAGAGCGCTCATCCGGAACCCCGGCCCGCAGGTGCGGGCCGCGTGACCGGCGATCGGCCATACGGGAGACGAGGAGGGATGCTGACGCCCGACTTCTGCGTGGATTGCGGCCCGGACCTGATCGTTGGCGAGGTCGCATCTGGGCGCTTCACGCTGCCGACCCTCGTGGATGGCGACGACGATGCCGCAGCAAGAGACCTGGAACGGTTGGTCTTCAACAAGCTCGACCAACTCGGCGCTCGCATCGCTGATCTGCTTGACGGCCACTGGTCGCCACCCGACGTCGCTCTCGCGGAGGTGCAGAGCATCTGGCCAGTGCTTGTGACGTCCAATGTCATTCAGAACGAACTGCTGTGGGACGAGATCGACGTCCGCGCTCACCCGATCTTCGCCGACGCCAGGGTCAAATCCCTAACGCTGCTTGATGTCGAGGACGTTGAGCAGCTAGCAGGAATCGTCGAGGCCGGCTTCGGGATGGCCGATGTCATCCGCCAGAAGGCGACCGGCCCCTACGCGCGCCTTGACTTCCGGCGCTTTGTCAACGAGACGGCGAACATTCCCCACGAAGTCCGTCTCGATGCCATAGAGCGCAAGTGGTTGCGATCCGTCGTTGACGGCATGAGCCGTCTCGGATTCGACATCGACGAGCAGCGACTCCGCGCCGAGCTCGACGCCCGATCTTAGAAACGCCTGGGAAGCCACCGCGTGCTCCGCCATACCGCGCGGCAGATGGCGACACCGCCGCTACTCGTGCGAACCCTTCGCGGGGTCGTAGATCGGGTACTCGACGCTCCCGCTCGGCCCGTCGTATGACACCGAACGGAGTTGTGTGCCCTCCGGGAAGACGCTGAAGTATCCGTTTCTAACTACCTCGGCCGAGGTCGTCGTTT
>CBFGZN010000313.1:0-2323 GCA_965653255.1 uncultured Solirubrobacterales bacterium
ACGCCAGGTGCTGTTGCGGCATGTGCTGCGCAACTCGCTGATCCCGATCGTGACGCTCTGGGGGCTCGACTTCGGCGCTGTCGTCGCCGGCGGGGCGATCCTGACCGAGACGGTCTTCGACCTCCAAGGCGTCGGCCAGTACGCGGCGGAGTCCGTCGGTCAGCTCGACGTACCGCCGGTGCTCGCGGTGACGCTCTTCGGCGCGTTCTTCATCGTCGTGCTGAACACGATCGTCGACATCGTCTACGCGGTGCTCGATCCGCGGATCAGGGTCACGACGTGAGCGAGCCGCTACTCAGCGTGCGCGATCTCGCGGTCTCGTTCGAGGGCGAGGACGCCGTCACCCGCGCCGTCGACGGTGTCTCGCTCGACCTCGCTGCCGGCGAGATCCTCGCGCTCGTCGGCGAGTCGGGCTGTGGCAAGTCGGTGACGGCGCTGAGCCTGATGGGTCTGCTCGGCGCGCCGAACGCCATCACGACCGGCAGCGCCCGCTACGGCGACCGCGAGCTGATCGGCGCCTCCGACGACGACCTGCGCAGGCTCCGCGGGGAGGAGCTGGCGATGGTCTTCCAGGATCCGCTGTCGTCGCTCAACCCGGTGTTGCGGGTCGGCGACCAGATCGCCGAGCAGCTGCTGGCGCACCGCCAGATCTCGCGCGCGGACGCCCGTGCGCGGGCGATCGAGCTGCTCGGCCGAGTTGGGATGCCACAGCCCGAACAGCGTGTGGACAGCTATCCGCACGAGCTGTCCGGCGGCATGCGCCAGCGCGTGATGATCGCGATGGCGCTGTCCTGCGAGCCGCGGATCCTGATCGCCGACGAGCCGACCACGGCGCTCGACGTCACCGTCCAGGCGCAGATCCTCGACCTGATCCGCGAGCTGCGCGCCGAGACCGGGGCGGGGGTGCTGCTGATCACCCACGACTTCGGCGTCGTCGCCGAACTGGCGGACCGCGTCGCGGTGATGGACGCCGGGCGGATCGTCGAGCAGGGAACCGTCGAGGACGTCTTCGAGCGGCCGCAGGATCCCCATACGCAGCGGCTGCTGACGGCGGTGCCGCGCCTGGACGGGCCGCTGCCGGCGCGGCCGCCGCTCGCGGAGCGTCAGGCGCGCCAGACGGCGCGAGACGACCCGGCGAGCGCCGGTCCCGGGCCGCCCGTGCTGGCGCTCGCCGATCTCGAGGTCGCGTTCTCGCCGCGCGGCGGGCGCCTGCGCCGTCGCGCCGAGCCGCTGCGCGCCGTCGACGGGGTGTCGCTGACGATCGAGTCGGGGGAGACGGTCGGCCTGGTCGGCGAGTCGGGCTGCGGCAAGTCGACGCTCGCGCGCGCCGCAGTACGGCTGCTCGATCCGACCGGCGGCAGCGTCAGCTTCGCCGGCCGCGACATCACACGCGCCAAGCGGCGCGAGCTCGACCCGCTGCGGGCTGAGCTGCAGATCGTCTTCCAGGACCCCTACGGCTCGCTCAACCCGCGCAAGAAGGCGGGCGACATCGTCGGCCTGCCGTTGCGTCTGAGCGGCCTGTCGAAGGCCGAGGCGGCCCAGCGAGTCGCCGCACTGCTCGAGCGGGTCGGATTGGAGCCGGCGCACGCCGAGCGCTGGCCGCACGAGTTCTCCGGCGGCCAACGCCAACGGATCGGGATCGCCCGAGCCCTGGCGCTCGATCCGCGCCTGGTCGTGCTCGACGAGCCGGTCTCGGCGCTCGACGTATCGGTCCAGGCGCAGATCGTCGAGCTGCTCGACGACCTGCAGCGCGACCTCGGTCTGTCCTACCTCTTCATCTCGCACGACCTCAGCGTCGTCCGCCAGGTCTCCGACCGCGTCGCCGTGATGCAGGCGGGGAAGCTGGTCGAGATCGGCCCGGTCGCTGAGCTCTACGCGCGTCCGGCACACCCCTATACGGCGGAGCTGTTGCGCGCCGTTCCGGTGCCGGACCCGCGTCGCCGCGCCGCATAGCGGCATAGGCATTCTGCCAGTAGGCGGTCTGGCCAATTCTCCAGCGCGTCGGCCGCAAGCGCGGGCGTCCTTCACATTGCACGGGATCTTGCGTCAAAAGTGGCGCAAACCGGTGCTATCTGCCATGCTGCCCACGACAGGTTGCACGAACTTGCCTACCCAAGCCAGTGCAAGGACGAGGGAATATCCCCACTCCAGGGAGGTACAGAGAATGCCGTCACGTCGCTAGAGCAGTAGAAATTGCAGTGTGGGGCCGCGCCAAGTGCGCGGCCCTTTTCGTTTCCGGACCGCCTTGATCCGGCCGGCTGACTAGGCTGGCCAGCCGGCCTATGCGAGAGACCTTCGACCTTCTCCGCCACGAGCGGCGCGC
>CBFGZN010000314.1:0-2318 GCA_965653255.1 uncultured Solirubrobacterales bacterium
CGGGATCGGCATAGATCCAGCCGACGAAGTCCTTGCGATCGGCGCCGACCTGGCCCTGGACGGTGATGTCGTCGCCAGGCAGCGTGAAGGTCGCTCCGTCAGGGCGCTCTGAGACCTCGGTGCGGCGCGTCGCGCCAAGTCCGCCAAGCCGGTGACGGACGCCGTCGAGCGACAGGACGCCATTGGCGACCCACGGCGTCGTCCACGGGCCGACCTTGATCCGGCCGAGCGCGACGTCGAGCCACGAATCGGGACGGCCTTCGAATCCGGCGCCGTGCAGCCAGATCCAGCGCTCGGCGTGCTAGGCCCCCCAGTTGTGGCCGACCATCCCCCGCCAACCGGTTATGTCAACCACACGGTCGCCCGCGCGGACCTCGCCGGTGAAACGGGCGTCGGGAAACGGGCTCAGCAGCTTGGTGCGCGGCAGCGGCGCGCGATACATGAGGTCACGCGGCAGATGGTGGAACGGTGGCTCGGAGGACTCGAACGTCAGCTCCCATTCCGCATCCCTCCCCTCCGCGCTCGCTGTACCGGCGACCCGTTTCTGCTCGAAGCGCGCGTCGCCGACGTGGATCAGCTCGCCCGCGTCCGCGCCGACCTCTGCCGTCGTGACCTTCACCGCCCACGGCTGCTCTGCACGACCGTCGAACAGCGTGAACCACAACGAGCCCAGCGGCGCCTGTCGCGGCCGCTTGTGAACCGTGTAGCGAATCCAGATCGACAGCGGTTCGTCTGGATGGCTTGCCTTGAGGTAGATGCTCTCGTAGTGACCGGCCGCGAGCTGAACGCGCGGGAAGCGTGCCGTGCTGAGGTCTGGCTGCTCCATCGCAGAGTCACGATATAGGCCGGCAGGGCGCCTGAAACCGTCAGGGAGCGGGCGTATCGTGCGTCGGTAATGTCCTCGTCCGACGATCGCCGGATCGCACACCTCGATATGGACGCGTTCTACTACGCGTGCGAGCTACAGCGGCATCCGGAGCTGCGCGGCAAGCCGGTCGTGATCGCGGGCAGCGGCCCGCGAGCTGTCGTGACCACCGCGAGCTATGAAGCACGCAAGTTTGGGATTTTCTCGGCGACGCCAGCGGCACGCGCGCGCCGGCTCTGTCCCGAGGCGATCTTCGTGCCACCGGACGTCGACCATTACCGCTCGCGCTCGCGCGTCGTAATGGCGGTGCTGCGCGACCACGTCGAGCGCGTCGAGCAGATGGGGCTCGACGAGGCCTACCTCGACTTCACCGGCATCGAGCGCTGGCGAGCCGCGGCGCGGCGGTTGAAGGGCGCGGTGAACGACGAGACCGGCCTCGCCTGCTCAATCGGCATCGGACCGAACAAGCTGGTCGCGAAGGTCGCCTCCGATGCCGACAAGCCGAACGGCTTCCTCGCGTTGACGCTGGCCGAGGCCCGTGAGCGCTTCGCGGCCGCCTCCCCCGCCCTGATCCCCGGCATCGGTCCGAAGACGGTCGAACGGTTGGAGAAGCAGGGAATCGACCGGCTCGACAAGCTCGCCGCGACACCCGACAGCCAGCTCGCGGAGTGGTTCGGCGGACGGCTGGGTCCGCAGCTGGCTCGACTCGCTCGCTTCGAGGACGATCGCCCGCTGGAGACCGAGCGCGTGCGCAAGTCGGAGTCGCGCGAGACAACCTTCGACGTCGATCTCAACGGCCTGGGCGAGCTCGAGCCCGCGCTCGAGCGGCTGGCACGCCAGCTCTGCGACGACCTCACTCAGCACGGGCGCAGCGGACGCACGATCGGGATCAAGCTGCGCCTCGACGACTGGACGACGCTGACGCGCGCCAGGACCGTCGACGGGCCGACGAACGACTACGCGATCGTCCACGGCGTCGCGCTCGAGCTGCTGCGCGCGCTCGCCCCTGAGCGGCCGGTGCGACTGCTCGGAGTCCGCGTCGCGGGGATGGAGGAACGGCGGGAGTCGCACGCCGCCGCCCCGCCCCCGGGACAGCTCGCGCTTTCGCTCTAGAGTGTCGAGTCCAATGCAGGGCGACCGACTCAGCGGACTCGACGCTTCCTTCCTCCACCTGGAGGACGACTCGGCGCACATGCACGTCGCCTCGGTGATCGTCTTCGAGGGTGAGGCGCCGAACTACGTCGAGCTGCTCGAGCACATCGACCGCCGGCTGCACCTGGTCCCGCGCTTCCGTCAGCGGCTCGCCTTCGTGCCGTTCGGCCAGGGACGGCCGCGCTGGGTCGACGACCCGCATCTCAACCTGCGCTACCACCTGCGCCACAGCACCGACTGGGTGCTGAAGCTCGGCGACGGCACGCCGGAGAGCCACGGGCGCGTGCAGTCGGCGTTCGAC
>CBFGZN010000315.1:0-2315 GCA_965653255.1 uncultured Solirubrobacterales bacterium
CATGCCTCTTGCAGCCGGACGGGCTCTAGTTCCTGTGGCGCGGCGCCGTCGATCGCGCGGAGCTCTTCGGCCTCGGCGCGCTCGAGCGCGGCTCGGCGTACGTTGACGCCTGCAGCGAAGTCGGCGGCACCGAGCTGCTCGAGGATGTCGGGGTCGTCTCGGAACGCTTCGAGCTTCGCGCGAGCGCTGAGCGCGGAGCGGCGTGCTGCTTCGAGCTTGCCGTTCTGGACCTCGGGCGGGATCGACGCGATGTCACCGAGCGCGGCGAAGAACAGCTCTTCGACCCTTACCTCGACCTCGTGGCCCCGGACGGTGAACGCCGCTTCTTTGCATGTCCCGTCGGCGTATATGCGCCGGCACTTGTACACGCGCTTGCCGCGACTGTTGCCGGCGTGCATCCGGTATCGGCATCCGGCGCACCGGATGAACCCCGAGAGCAGGGGGACGTCTGCTGCGTCGGGCGAGCGTGGGTCTGCTAGCCGGGTGCCGGGCCGTTGCGCTTTACGCCAGGTGATCTCGTCGGTGAGCGGCGGATGAGCACCGACCTTCACGAACTCGCCGTGCCTGGCCTCGCCGAGGTAGACGCGATTGCGGACGCAGAGCTTGACCGCGCGTGGGGTCCAGAGCTTGCCAAGCCATAATGGCAACGCAAGGGCTTTTGCCGTGGACGGTGCGCTGGCCGCTGTCGTTGAGCCACCGCGAGATGCTGGTCCACGTGTCGAGCCGGCCTGCGCGCTCGATCATCTCGGTCATGTAGGGCGCGGTTTCGGGGTCGGGCTCGTTCGGCCCGGTGATGTGGCCCTTGTCGTCTTCGGGCCGCTGGTAGCCGTAGTTGACGACGGAGGTCGGGTGGATGCCGCGCTCGACCGCTCGCCGCCGGCCTGCAGCGAAGTCGGCTTTGCGGCGCCGTCGCTCGTCCTCGGCGATCGCGAGCCGGATGCCGAGCACCAGGTCGCCGGCTTCGTCGCGAATGTCGATCTCGCCGTCGGCCGAGACGAAGAAGCCGTCTGCCTCGCGGATGCGTTTGACGGCGAGGAGGCCGTCGAGTTGGGAGCGGAAGAAACGGTCGAGCTTCGCGACGACGATGCCCGCGATGAGACCCTGCTCGATCCGTTCGATGGACCGGAGCAGCTCTGGCCGATCGGCGCGCGCGCCGGAGACGCTGATCTCGGCGGCTTCGCGAGCGATGGTGAAGTCGTTGCTGTCTGCCCATCCCCTGTTGGCGGCGGCTTGCTCGGAGGGGGAGATGAACCGGTCGCCCTCGCGGTCTCCCTTCTTCGAGACGCGGATGTAAGAGTCGATGGCGACCATGTGGGCCAAACCTACACTAGACGTTGGTCGGCGACCAGCCGGTGATACCGGCGATCTCCTTGTAGCTGTAGCCCTCCGCCTGAAGTTGGAGTGCGCGGATCTCCTGGGGCTTGAGCTGGCGCAGCGCCCGGCTCCCGAGCCGCAAGCGTTCGAGCCGCTCCGCGTGGACGTCGGTCGGGGGTATCGCCTGCGGCGAGAACAGGTGCGTGCCGCTGAGCCCGTCGGCGCTGCCGCCCGGGACGATTCGGCGGCGTTGGCGGACGATCGCGAGCGCCTCGTTCTTGACAGTCGTGCGCAGCCACCCGCGGACGTCGTCGGGGCTACCGCTCGGGCGGTTGCGCAGCGCCTTCTCGACGGCGCGCTGGAAGGCGTCCTCGGCGTCCTGGTCGTTGGCCGACCAGCGTCGCGCCGTCGCCAGCATCGGCGCCCCGAGCTCCTCGATCGCCCCCTCGAGGTCTGTCTGGCCCATGTCTCCCGCCCTTCCGAATCGCTGTCAGGTCGGGATTGGAGGGACGTTTCGACCGGTATTCGCCCCCCTTGCGCGCTACATTCCGTTGGTTGACCTGTTTGCTCTTACGTGCGCAAGGCGCGTTGGAGAGCTATCGGAGGCGAGCTGCAGCTGATGGGCGATGGCCTGGCGAGAGAGCTGAGAGAGCTGGAGCCGCCGGCGGCGCCGGCCGAGCTTCCCATGCGTGACGTGCGGGCCGGCAGTGTGCCGATGCTGAAGGGCGTGCTGCGGTTCGAAGCGCTGCGGCGCGGCGGTCGCGTGCTGACGCTCGCGGCGCTGGACGTCGCCGGGATGTTCTTGGCGATCTGGACCGCGCTCGCGCTCTACATCGTTCCTTCCTATCTCGAGATCGCGCTGCCGATGGCCGCACTGCTCGCCGTCGTCGTCGCCGTGGCGAGCGCCCAGCGGTCGTCAAGTTCCCGGTTAATCAGCAGTCTCTCGCGGTAGTAAGACCGCGCGGCGCGATGATCGCCTGGCCGGCACTCACTTCGTGCAC
>CBFGZN010000316.1:0-2266 GCA_965653255.1 uncultured Solirubrobacterales bacterium
CGCCTGACGCTTCCACAGGGCGAGCTCGAGGCGTTCACCCGTGGCGAGGGACCACCACTCGTGTTCACCCATGGCTGGCTCGCCAACGCCAACCTCTGGCGCAAAGTCGTGGACAGGCTCGCCGACCGCTACCGCTGCATCGCGCTCGACCTGCCGCTCGGAGCGCACCGCGTCCCGCTGCGCCCCGACGCCGACCTGAGTGCCACAGGCTGCGGCGAGCTGATCGCCGACGCGCTCGACGCGCTGGACCTCGAGGGAGTCACGCTCGTGGCGAACGACTCCGGCGGCGCCTACTCACAGATCGCCCTCTCACAGCGACCCCAGCTTGCGCAGCGTCTTGTCCTCACCTCGTGCGAGACGCCTTACGACCAGTTTCCTCCGGAGCCGTTCGACGATCTACCAGCCGTGGCGAAGAACCCCGAGTCCCTGCGCGAACTGTTCTCCGCGCTCGAGGACCCCGAGATTCGCAAGCTGCCGGTCGCCTTCGGGCTGCTCGCCAAGCACCCTCTCGACCCCGCCGTCTCCGACTCCTACGCCCTTCCCTGCCTGCGCGACACCGGCGTCCTGCACGACACCGCCAAGGCGATCGCCGGCGCCTCGACCAGCGCTGTCCACAACGCCGGCGCGCGGCTGATCGAAACCTGGAAGCAACCGGTCCACTTCGTCTGGTCGCGCGAGGACCCGGTCTTCCCCATCGAGCACGCCCGCCGTTACGCCGGCGCCCTCGCCAACGCCGAGCTCACGACCGTCGAGGCGGGCGACCCGCTCGAACACCTGGAACCCGACGATCCGCCTGAACGGCCGCGATCTCGCGAGCCTGACGCGCGAGGAGATGCCCGCCGCGCTCGCCGACGCGATCGCGAAGGTCGTGCCCAGTCTGGGGCAGCCCATGTAGTCAGGCGCTGACGTAGTCCGCCAGGTGCTCGCCGGTGAGCGTGGAGCGCGCGGTGACAAGGTCGGCGGGGGTTCCCTCGAAGACGATCTGGCCGCCGTCGTGGCCGGCGCCGGGGCCGAGGTCGACGATCCAGTCGGCGTGGGCCATGACTGCCTGGTGGTGCTCGATGACGATCACCGACTTACCGGAGTCGACGAGCCGGTCGAGCAGGCCGAGCAGCTGCTCGACGTCGGCGAGATGGAGGCCGGTGGTGGGCTCGTCGAGGACGTAGACGCCGCCCTTCTCGCCCATGTGAGTGGCGAGCTTGAGCCGCTGCCGCTCGCCGCCGGACAACGTCGTGAGCGGCTGGCCGATCGTGAGGTAGCCGAGTCCGACGTCGGCGAGCCGGTCGAGGATCTTGTGCGCGGCCGGGATGGCCGCCTCGCCCGCGCCGAAAAACTCCTCCGCTTCGGCCACCGACATCGCGAGCACCTCGGCGATGTCCTTGCCGCCGAAGCCGTACTCGAGCACCTCGGCCTGAAAGCGTTTCCCCTCGCACTCCTCGCAAACGGTGGCGACGCCAGCCATCATCGCCAGGTCGGTGTAGATGACGCCAGCGCCGTTGCAGGCGGGACAGGCGCCATCGGAGTTGGCGCTGAACAGCCCCGGCTTGACGCCGTTGGCCTTCGCGAACGCTTTGCGGATCGGCTCGAGCAGCTTGGTGTAGGTCGCGGGGTTGCTGCGTCGCGAGCCCTTGATCGCGGCCTGGTCGACCGTCACCACGCCGTCGCGCCCGGACACCGAGCCGTTGATCAACGAGCTCTTGCCCGAGCCGGCGACGCCCGTGACCACGCACAACACCCCAAGCGGGATGTCGATGTCGACGTCGCGCAGGTTGTGGGTGCTGGCGCCGCGTATCTCGAGCGCCTCCGACGACGTCCGCACCTCAGGCTTGAGCGAGGCGCGGTCGTCGAAGTGCCGCCCGGTCAGCGTGTCGCTGGACCGCAAGTCCTCGACCGTGCCCTCGAACACCACCTCGCCGCCCTCCGAGCCGGCGCGCGGACCGAGGTCGACGACATGATCGGCGATCGCGATCGCCTCCGGCTTGTGCTCGACCACCAGCACGGTGTTGCCCTTGTCGCGCAGCTGGAGCAGCAGCTCGTTCATCCGCTGGATGTCGTGCGGGTGCAGCCCGATCGTCGGCTCGTCGAAGACGTAGGTCACGTCGGTCAGCGAAGAGCCGAGGTGGCGGATCATCTTGGTGCGCTGCGCCTCGCCACCGGAAAGCGTGCCCGACGGACGGTCGAGCGAGAGGTAGCCGAGCCCGATCTCGACGAACGAGTCGAGCGTGTGCCGCAGCGTCTCCAGCAACGGCGCTACGGACGGCTCGTC
>CBFGZN010000317.1:0-2257 GCA_965653255.1 uncultured Solirubrobacterales bacterium
GCTCGACCATCCCGAGGTGGATGGGATCTCGTTCGTCGGCTCGGCCGCTACGGCGCGGATCGTCTACACGCGGGCGGCGGAGAGCGGCAAGCGCGTGCAGGCGCTCGGCGGCGCCAAGAACGCGATGACGCTGATGCCCGACGCAGACCCTGACTTGATGCTCAACGGCGTGCTCGGCTCGGCGTTCGGCGCCGCCGGACAGCGCTGCCTGGCCGGTTCAATCGCCGTGCTGGTTGGAACTGAGGCCGAGCAGGACCGCACGCGCGACCTGCTGCTCGAGGGCGCCGGGCGGCTGCGCGTCGGCGACGGCGCCGATCCGGGAACCGACGTCTGCCCGCTGGTCACGCCGGCGGCGCGCGAGCGGGTCGCGGGCGAGATCGAGCGTGCCGAGGCGGAGGGCGCAGAGGTCGTGCTCGACGGCCGTCGCGACCCCGGACCCGGTGGAGCGCTGCTCGGCCCGACGATCGTCGACCGCGCGGCCCTCGGCAGCCGGGTGCTGACCGAGGAGATCTTTGGGCCGGTGTTGACCCTGCTGCGCGTGCCGGACCTCGCGACGGCGTTGGCGCGGATCAACGAGAGCCCGTACGGCAACGCGTCGTCGATCTTCACTAGCTCCGGCGGCGCGGCGCGCGAGTACCGCTACGGCGTCGAGGCGGGGATGGTCGGGGTCAACGTCGGCGTCGCGGCGCCGGTCGCCTGGTTCCCGTTCAGTGGCTGGAAGGCGTCGCTCGACGGTGACCTGCCATCGAACGGTGCCGACGCGTTCGAGTTCTACACGCGCAAGAAGGTCGTCACAGCGCGCTGGGCTTGAGCGACTTGGCGCGCTTGCCCGGCGGCTTGTCGAAGATGACGGTCTCGCAGTCGCGCAGGATGTCGCTCTCGTCGGCGTAGACAGTGTCGGCGCCGCTGCCGCAGTAGATCCGGTCACGGATGCCGTCGCGGGCGTCGATCGTATCGTCGCCGCCGCCGGTCGCGATCCCGTCGGCGTCGGGTCCGCCCGACACGTAGTCGTTGCCTTCGCCGGTGCGGATCCGGTCCTTGCCGGCGCTGCCGCGCACGGTGAAGACGCCGAGGGTGGCGGTGATCGTGTCGCTGCCGGGACCGCCGAGCAGCGTCGACGTGCCGCCGATCGCGAAGATCCTGTCGCGGCCGGAGCCGGCGTCGGCCAGGTTCGTGCCGCTGCCGAGCCGGAGGTAGTCCTTGCCGGAGCCGCCGAACAGGCGATCGTCGCCGTTCTGGCCGAGCACGAAGTCGTTGCCCGCGCCGGCGAGGACTTCGTCGGCGCCCGGGCCGGCGTAGACGTTGTCGGTGCTGGCGCCGCCGTCGACCTTGTCGTCGCCCGTGCCGGCGTAGAGCAGGTCGAAGCCGCGGCCGCCGTTGAGCTGGTCGTTGCCCGGGCCGGCCTCGATGTAGGTGCCGAGCGGATGGGCGGTAAGGATGTCGTCGCCCGCCTCGCCGAACAGCTCGTCGCCGATCTGGGTGGCGGTCAGCGTGTCGTTGCCCGGCGTGCCGACTAGCGAGCGGCCGGGGGTGGACAGGGGGCCGGCCGCCACCGCGGCGGTTGCGCCGGTGGCGAGCAGGCAAGCCGCCAGCGCCCAGATCTTCGAGTTGCGTCGCATCGTCCCCCTGGAACCCGCCTTATCGCCTTGGGTTGCGGCTACGGCTCATCGTCGTAGCCCTCCTCGCCCGGCAACAGCACCTTGGCGACGCCGCCGTCGACCAGCACGCGCGGCTCGACGGGCAGCACGCGGCTCGCGCGCGCGGTCTCGAGGACGTCGGAGACGCTGCGGAAGCGGGCGAGCTGCTCGAGATGCTTGATCGTCGGGAAGACCAGCGACAGCTCCTCGTCGCGGTGGAGGTCGAGCGCGTCCTGCGGCCGCACCCAGCGCCAGTCGACGCACTCGTTGCCGTCGACCGTCGGCTCGGAGTCGTCGGGCGCCTCCGCGACGAAGAAGTGGGTGTCGAAGCGGATCTTCACCTGGGCAGGGGTGATCCAGCGCGAGAACGGCACGAGCTCGTGGCCGTCCGACAGCTCAATTCCGGCCTCCTCCTCGGACTCGCGGATCGCTGTGGCGCGCTCGTCGGCGTCCTCGGGGGCGGTCGCGCCGCCGGTCTCGCACGACGGGCGGGCCGCCGCGACCGTGGTCGCCGACCGGACGAACCGGCGTAGCGGGCGAATCGAGCATTGCCTTCGCCAGATGCGACACGTCGCGATCGAGCACGGCCGGGATGAAGTCCGGACCCCAGCCCTGGATCT
>CBFGZN010000318.1:0-2239 GCA_965653255.1 uncultured Solirubrobacterales bacterium
CGGGCTCGCGCTCGCGCTGTTCACGTTCGCCTGCCTCTCCTTCGGGCAGACGTCGACCGGCAACAACGAGGGAACGGCCTCGATCTACAACTACTTCGGCGCGACGGCGATCGTGATCGTCCTTGTCCTGCTGCTACCGCCCAACCGTCCGCGCGACTGGCTGAGCGGGTTCGTCAGGCGCTAGTTGGACGTCCGTTTGGCTCACTTAACATGGCCGCGGATGCCGTCCCTCTTCCGACTGGCGTTTTGCCTCTCGCTCGGGGCCGTGGTCGCAGCCGCGTTTTTCGGAACCGCGGCTGCCCAGGCTGGGGTGGAAGTCGTTATCCAGCCTCCAGGTAAGTCGAACCCGGGCAGCATCTCTACGGATGAGGTTCCCCCGGACGTCTCGGACAAGACATACAGGGTGTTGTCCGGCGGGGGCGCCAAAGAGGTGAAGGTCGCGGCTGGCGTGTCCCTGCGCGCTTTGCTGGATGCCACAGGCACGAACGGCGAGTACGCGACGATCGAGATCCCGCGCGGCCCTGGTTCATCCCTCTTGCTGAGGAAAGGGCAGGTCGAGAACCGCGTGGCTCAGCCAGTTTTCTTCGCTGACGCCCAGGGGCGAATGAGATTCATCTGGCCGACTGCTGACGGCAGCGCGATCCCCGCGCGGAACTTCTTTGCGGTCCCCTCAATCATCTCCCTGCTGCAGCGAGCGCAGCAGCGCTTGAGGGTCGAGATCAGTCCGAAGAGCAAGACGATTAAGCCCGGTGGAACGGTGACCTTCCGGGCTAAGACGAGCGGAGACAGGCCTGGCGAGACGGTCGTCTACTACTGGTGGCTGACCGACGACAAGAAGCCGCGTCTTGGCAGCGAGGAGTACGTCCACGACTTCCCTGAGAAGGAGGGCGTCTACGGGGTCCACGTCTCCGCCGTCATCGAGGGTGCTGGAGTCAGCGATAGGGGCTACGCAAAGATCACTGTCGGCGATCCGGACGGCAAGGGGGATGAGGAGCAGACCGACCCAGAAGATCCAACGCCTGGCTCCGGGACGCCGGGCAATTCCTCGCCATCGCCGTACACGCCATCAACGGGGTCGGTTTCGCCTCCGAGCCCGATGCCGATTCCCGCGGCTCCGACTCCGACTCCGACTCCGACTTCACCTCCCGAGCCGAAGGACTCGCCTGACGTACCGATCTCAGGGACGACCGTCGAGGGCAACCTGCTCGCCGACGCCAGCGATCCGCCGCCGAGCAACATCCTCGAATCCGCCGTGCAGGCCGCGCGTGACGGCAACCCTGGCGAGGCCAACGACGCCGACATAGGTGTGCCCGAGGCAGCGCTCAGCATCGCCTGTGCGCTTGCCCTTCTCGCCCTCGGCGCCGCCATCGAGAACCGGCAGGGCCGCCGCCTGTCGCTCGGGAAGCTGCGGCTCGTAAACCGCTAGCCAGGCGGAACGGGCCCCGCCCAGTGGGTGGGGCCCGCCCCTGATTTACACAGCCGCACCAGCCCTACCGCCGGCCGGCAAGTCGATACTCCCCGCTCCGCAGGACGTTGAATCGCATATCTGCCATTCGGCTGAAAATGGCTCTCGTCGGCGCGGACGGATAGAGTCTCGGCGCGATGGAGGTAGTTGCGTTCCTATTGCCGTTCCTGCTGCTCGGCGGCGGCGTGCTGTTCGTGGCGTTCTCGGGCGGACCGAGCGAGGCCCGCGAGGCCTACCTGACGCGCGGCAGCCGGCTCTTCAAGGTCACGATCGTGGCGATCTATGTTGGCTTCGGGCTCGTCGTGCCGAGCCTCGTGCTGGCCAACAAGGAGGAGGAGGCCGGCGGCGTCGGCGCCCTGCGCACCGAGAGCATGACCGCCAGCGAGGAGCGCGGCAAGGCGATCTTCAAGCAGACCTGCGCGAGCTGCCACAGCCTGGCCGCCGTCAACGCGCGCGGCGTGACCGGCCCCAGCCTCGACCAGATCGGCGAGGTAACCCCCGAGCGGGTCGTCAACGCGATCAAGAACGGCGGCACCGGGCAGGGATTGATGCCCGCCGGACTGCTCGAGGGGCAGGAGGCGCAAGACGTCGCCAACTACGTCGCCAAGGTCGCCGGCAGCAACTAGCGCCGATCGGCGTCGCGACAGTTCCGCCGGAGGCGCTGTTACGATTGCGCCGTCCAATCCAGCCAAAGCCCTTCCTTCAGGGCGTGGGGGAACCAATTTGGCCGCAAGGCCAGGGGCGAATCGTCAAAGTGACGTAGCGCAGCTCTTT
>CBFGZN010000319.1:0-2237 GCA_965653255.1 uncultured Solirubrobacterales bacterium
CGCGATCGAGGAGTCGGACAGGATCGCGATGCCCGACCCGTCGACCTTCGCGGTGCTGCCGTGGCGACCCGACGACAAGGGCGTCGCGCGCATCTTCTGCGACGTCCTGACCCCGAACCGCGACCCCTACGAGGGTGACCCGCGCCACGTCCTGCGCCGCGCGCTCGAACGCGCCGAGGCGATGGGCTTCGACACCTTCAACGTCGGCCCCGAGCTCGAGTACTTCTACTTCCGCAACGCCCGCCCGGCCGATGGCGTGCCGGAGATCCTCGACGAGGGCGGCTACTTCGACCTCACCACGCTCGACGCCGGCTCCGACCTTCGCCGCGACACTGTGCTCGCGCTCGAGCAGCTCGGCATCCACGTCGAGTACACCCACCACGAGGTTGGGCCGTCGCAGCACGAGATCGACATGCGCTACGCGAACGCGCTCAAGATGGCCGACGACTGCATGACCTACCGCATCACGGTCAAGGAGTACGCGGCGCAGCACGGCTTCCACGCGACCTTCATGCCAAAGCCGCTGTTCGGCGAGAACGGCTCCGGGATGCACACCCACCAGTCACTGTTCAAGAACGGCCAGAACGCCTTCTTCGACGCCGACGACCAGTACTACCTGTCCGACGTCGGCAAGGCGTTCATCGCCGGCCAGCTCAAGCATGCGCGCGAGGTCTCGTCGGTCTTCGCCCAGTGGGTCAACTCCTACAAGCGGCTGGTGCCCGGCTACGAGGCGCCGGTCTACTGTGCCTGGTCGCGCCGCAACCGCTCGGCGCTGGTGCGCGTGCCGCTCTACCACCCCGGCAAGGAGCAGGCGACGCGGATGGAGCTGCGCTGCCCCGACCCCGCTTGCAACCCCTATCTGACCTTCGCCGCGCTGCTGCACGCCGGGCTCGAGGGGATCGAGAAGGGCTACGAGCTGCCCGACCCGATGGAGAAGAACCTCTACCACCTGTCGCCCGACGAGCGCAAGCGGCTCGGCATCGAGCAGCTGCCCGAGACGCTCGGCGAGGCGATCGAGCTGACGTCGGAGTCCGAGCTGGTGCTGCGCGCGTTCGGCGAGCACATCTTCAACCGCTTCATCGAGATCAAGCGCCAGGAGTGGGAGGACTACCGGGTGCAGGTAACGCAATGGGAGCTAGACCGCTACATGGCGGTCCTCTAGCCGGGCGGGAGCGCGATCAACGCGCGCAGGGGGCCGAGCGGTCCCGCCGCGCTGCCGAGCGCGCGGCGCAGCGCGCGCCGATCGGCGGGCCCGGGCGGCTCGCCATGCTGGGGGTCGAAGCGAAAGTCGCGCAGCGCGCGGGCGTAAGCGGCCGCGCGGGGGCCGGCGGTCGCCGCGAGCTGTTGCTCGAGTGCCAGCAGCGTCGTCGCGGGGGCGACGTCCCAGCCGAGCCGGTCGAGCGCGCCGCGCAGCTCGGCGATCTCGGCGGCGGCGAGCTGCTCGCGGTCGAGTGCGTTGCGGCGCTTGACGCGGATCGCGTAGACGAGGGTGCCTGAGAGTGAGAGCGCCGCGAGACCGGCGGCGAGCAGCAGGACGAATGCCGGGAGGCCGGCCTCAGCGCTCGGCTGCGCGCCTGTCGTTTCAGCGCTCTTCTCATCGGCGCCAGCTCCGTCGGCCGCGGCATTCGGGTCAGACGCCGGCTCAGGTGCCACCGAGCTCTGCTGGACGTCGCCGGCGGCGCTGGCTCCGCTGGCCGCAGGTGCCCCGGCCATGCCGGACTCGGTCGCGCGCGGTGTCGGGTCGAAGGTGACCCAGCCGATCCCGGAGAAGTAGACCTCGACCCAGGAGTGCGCGTCGAGATCGCGCACGCGGTACTCGCCGGTCCTGCGGTTCAGCGTCCCGGGGGAGAACCCGGCCGCGACACGGGCCGGGACGCCCACCATACGCAGCATCAGCGCCATCGCCCCGGAGAACTGCTGGCAGTAGCCCTGCCGGTCCTCGAAGAGGAAGCTCTCGAGCGGATAGGCATGCTGGGGAACGTCCTCGTTGTAGCGGTAGTTGTCGCGCAGGTAGGTGGCGATCGCGGCGACGACGTATCTGAGCATCGTCGTCGGCGAGCTCGTGCGAGACGACCTGGCGCACGGGTTCCAGATAGCGGAATCGCTTCTTGCCCTGCACGTCGCCGGTGACGAGCAGCGTCGGGCAGGCGATGGCGGCGAGCGTGGGCCGCGAATCGGCGCGGCCGATGATGGCGTTCTCCTGGCGAATGAACGCGTCGGCGCCGACGTCGTCGTCG
>CBFGZN010000320.1:0-2233 GCA_965653255.1 uncultured Solirubrobacterales bacterium
TAGGTCGGGTCGTCGATGCTCAGCGGCTTGCTGACGTAGCTCGTCGAGTCGGGGTCGATCCCCTGGCGGACGGCTGTCGTCAGCACCATCGTCTTGAAAGCGGAACCGGGCTGGCGGTGGGCCTGCGCCGCGAGGTTGAAGGTGCGGTCCTGGTAAGTCCCGCTCGAGGCCATCGCCTTGATCTCGCCGTTCGCCGGGTCGATCGAGACCATCGCCGAGCCGGGTCCGGCCGGATCGGCGTAGTAGGAGTTGATCGCCTCGCGGGCGACGTCCTGCATCTTCGGGTTGATCGTCGTGTGGACCTTCAGCCCGCCGCGGCGGTAGACGCCGACGCCGTAGCGCTCGATCAGTTGCTCCTGGACGTAGTCGAAGAAGTAGGGCTCGCGCCGGCGCGTGTAGCGCGTCCCCTGCTTGACGTCGAGCGGCGCGACCTGTGCCTCGTTGCGCGCGGCCGGGGTGATGTAGCCGTGGTCGGCCATCGCCTCGAGCACCTCGTTGCGCCGGGCGAGCGCCGCGCGCGCGTTCTGGAACGGGTTGTACTGAGAGGGCGCCTGCGGCAGGCCGGCCAGCGTCGCCGCCTCGGCCAGCGTCAGCTCGCGCGCGTGCTTGTCGAAGAAGGTCTCGGCGGCGGCCTCGACACCGATTGCCGTCCGCCCGCCGACCGTTCCGTACGGCACGTCGTTGAGGTAGTTCTGCAGGATCCATTTCTTCGAGCGCTCCTGCTCGAGCTCGCTCGCCAGCTTCGCCTCGCGGATCTTGCGCTCGATGTTGCGCTGCGGGTCGTCGATGTAGAGCGCGCGCACGAGCTGCTGGGTGATCGTCGAGCCGCCCTGCAGGCTCTTGCCCGACTCGAGGTTCTTGATCCCGGCACGGACGATCGCCCCGTAGTCGACGCCGCCGTGCTTGTAGAAGTTCGCGTCCTCGATCGCGACCGTCGCGTTGCGCAGGTCGGCGGGCATCTGCTCCCAGTCGATCGGCGTGCGGATCTCGTCCGACTGGACGTAGCCGAGCCGCGAGCCGTCGGCCGCGTAGATGACGCTGCTCTCGCCCTTGTCGTTCGGCTTCAGCTCGTCGAGCGCGGGCGCCGACGCGGCGATCGCGATCACGTAGCCGGCGGCCGACGCCGCGACGATCGCCGCGATCACGCCGACCACCGTCAAGCCGACGAAGAGCGGCTTTCCACGGGTCGCGCGGCGTCGACGCTGCTTGCGTTGGCGGTAGGTCATGAGAGGGACCGGCCGGACGGCCGACGTTCTAGCTTAGTGCGTCGGTTCTCAGCCGGCGAAGGCTTTCCTGCCTCAGCGCCGCGGCGACCGTTCCCCGCTCGGGAGCGGTCGGTGCCCAACTGCTCACCGTCAGGCGGATTCCATCGCTCGTGATCTCGGCGACGCGCGCCTCGACCGTGTCGTGGACAAGCAGCTCGAGTGCGCGATCGGCGTCGCCGTCCGGCGGTAGCCACACGTCTACTACGACCTTCACGCGTGGGTCGATCACGGTGTGATTGACGATCGACGATTGCGCGAGCCGCTCGTTCGGCACGACGAGCCGCCGGCCGTCGTCGCAGCGAATCGACGTGTAGGCGAGCCGGATGTCCTCAACCTCGCCGGTCTCCTCCTCGAAGGTGACCAGATCGCCGACGCGGATCGGCTGCGAGATCGCGAGCGAGATGCCGGCGATTGCGTTGGCGAGCGACTGGCGGGCGGCGAAGCCGACGACGAGGCCGAGCAGCGCCGAGGAGGCGAGGATGCCGGTCGCGATCCGCTGGACCGAGGGGAACTGACGCATCGCGAGCGCGACGCCGATCACCAGGATCGTCACGAAGATCAGGCGACGGACGAGCCGCAGGCGGGTGTCGACGACCGGCGACAGCTCGCCGCTGCGGGTGATCCGCTCGGCCGCCCTGTGGGCGTGGCGGTTGAGGATCCGGTCGACGATCTCGGCGATCGCGAACGCCGCCAGGACGGTGACGATCGCCGTCACCTCGTTCTCGTGGTCGGAGACGAATGACGCGAGCGTGAGACCATCCGGCATCGGCATGACGCAGGAGGCTACTCAGGCAGTAGGAGCGCAGCGCCCGCTGGCGGGTCTCGTCGCGCGCGTGCGCGCGAGCGAGGCGGTGCGGATGGCGTGGCGGGCGTTCGCCTGGTCGCGGCTGGCGATCCTGCTGGTGGCGATCTTTGCCGCGCTGTCGGCGGGCGTGGCGACCCAGCGCAACGCGGCCAAGTTCGACCTG
>CBFGZN010000321.1:0-2229 GCA_965653255.1 uncultured Solirubrobacterales bacterium
GACTACACGATGTACGGCCCCAAGACGGCTGCTGGTTGGCCTGAGACCGGCTTCTCGCTCAAGGGAATCAAGGGCGACAAGGGTGACAAGGGCGATCAGGGCGAGACCGGCGAGCAGGGCGAGACCGGCGCGACCGGCAGCCAGGGCCCGCAGGGCGAGATCGGCCCCGCCGGACCGAAGGGCGACAAGGGCGACCCCGGAATCCAGGGCGTCAAGGGCGACACCGGCGCAACCGGTCCGCAGGGTCTGAAGGGCGACACCGGCGCAACCGGTGCGACGGGTGCAGCCGGCGCGACCGGACCTGCCGGTCCGGCTGGCCCGAACACCTCGCTGCTCGGTGGCAGCGTGTCGAACGCAACCGCCAACCAGACGACCTACTCGGCTCCGTTCATGGGCTTCACCTCTAGCACCCAGAGCAGCATCGAGCAGCGGATGCCGGTTGGCGGCACGCTCGACCAGTTCGCGGTCCGGCTCTCGAACGATCCCGGCAGCAGCCCGAACAGCTGGGCGTTCACCGTCATGAACGCGACGACGGCGAGCACCGTCACCTGCTCGATCTCCGGAACGGGCACTAGCTGTAACGACCTGACGCACAGCGTCTCGTTCGCTGCCGGTGATCTGCTCTCGATCCGGCTAGTGCCGAACAGCGATCCCGACAACACGTCGGTCCGCTGGACCGCTCGCTTCACGGCGCAGTAGGTAGCGAAGAGAAGCCAGACCATGCAACGGCCCCGTCTCCCCTAAAGGAGGCGGGGCCGTTTGCCGTAAGGAACAGAGATATGAACGACGACTCGAAGAGATCGCTTCCTTCCTGGGCCCCGATCGCCGGCCTGCTCGTCGGCGCGGTGGTCGTGATGCTGGTGCTCTGGGCGCTCGTCATCAAGTCCGACGAGAACGAGGCCAACGACAGCCCGAAGATCGTCCAGTCGAGTGACATCGCGGCGACCGCCAAGCGCCTCGGCCGCTCGATCTACTGGGCCGGCGAGCGGCCGAACACCAAGCTCGAGCTCGCCGAGTCGGACTCCGGCCGCGTCTACGTCCGCTACCTAGACATGGACTCCGAGGCCGGCGTGCGCAGCGCCGACTTCCTGACGGTCGCGACCTACCCGGTCGCCGATCCCGCCGCCGCGCTGCGGCGCGCCAAGCAGACCCGCCCCGGCGCCGAGTTGGCGCGCAGCGACGGCGGTGCGCTGATCTTGATCGACCCGTCTGCCCCCGGCAGCATCCGCGTCGCCTACCCCGGCGCCTCGGAGCAGGTCGAGGTCTACACGCCCGACATCGCCGAGGGCGTCGAGCTCGTCAAGCGCGACGAGATCGAGCCGGTCCCTCGTTGAACTGATATTAGCGATTGCTAATCTAGGGGTGTGTCAGCCGGCCCCCTGATCCGTCAAGTTCGCGTCGCTCGCGACGTGACGCAGTCCGAGCTCGCACGCCGGCTCGGGATCAGCCAAGGCGCGGTCGCCCAGCTCGAGCGTCCCGGATCGAATCCGACCGTCGCGCGCTTAGACGCTGCGCTGGCGGCCCTAGATGCAAGGTTGGAGCTACACGTGGTGGCGGCACCCGCTATCGACGAGACGCTCCTCGCACGCAACCTGCGGATGACTCCCGCCGAGCGACTGGCCGCCTTCGAGACAGCCCACCACGAGCTGGCCGAGTTGCGGAGCCTGATGCCCAGTGCCGGCTGACTTCCGCCCGCGCGGACTGCTCGAGCGCCTTACGAACAGGGGCGTCGACTTCGTCGTGGTGGGCGGCATCGCGGCGACGCTGCACGGATCCGAGCGCAACACCTTCGACCTCGACATCTGTCCAGCTCAGGACCCGGTCAACCTCGACGCGCTTGGCGGCGTCCTCGTCGAGCTCGACGCCAAGCTGCGCGGGATCGAGGAGGACCTGCCCTTCGTGCCCGACGGCCGCGCGCTCGCGGGGATCGAGCTGCTGACGCTGTCGACCACTCTGGGGCCGCTCGACATCCTGATCCGTCCGTTCGGCAGCCCGCCATATTCGACGTTGCGCCGACGGGCGACCAGAGTGGATTTGGGCGGGACAGCAGTCCTGATCGCCTCGATCGAGGACCTGATCGCGATGAAGCAGGAGGCGGATCGCCCCAAGGACCGCGAGGACGTGGCGCGCCTCGAGGCGCTCGCGCGACTCTCCCGGCGTCTTGGAGCGCCCGAATAGGATGGGCCGCATGGCTACCTACGAGCTGCTGCGCGACCTTCCGCTGACGAT
>CBFGZN010000322.1:0-2227 GCA_965653255.1 uncultured Solirubrobacterales bacterium
CTTCCGCGAACTCACGTACAGCGACGAGGTCCACGCGGTCGTGATCTCGGGCGAGCGGGAGGCGGTCGAGGCGGGGCTCGCGAGCCGCGACGTGCTGGTGGTCATGCCGACCGGCTCGGGCAAGTCGCTCTGCTACCAGCTGCCGGCGCTGATGCGCGACGACCTGACGATCGTCGTGTCGCCACTGGTGGCGCTGATGCAGGACCAGGTCGAGGCGCTACAGGCGCGCGGGCTTGGCGACCGGGTCGCGCTCGTCAACGCGCAGCGCGACGCGGCGACGAACGCCGAGACGCTGCGCCACGCCGCTGGTGGCGACCTGAGCCTGCTCTATGTCGCTCCGGAGCGGTTTGCCTCGCCGGGCTTTCTGGAGGCGATGCAGGACGTGCGGATCGGCCTGTTCGTCGTCGACGAGGCACACTGCGTGTCGCAGTGGGGACACGACTTCCGGCCTGACTACTTCCGGCTCGCGGACGCCGCGCGCTACCTCGGCGCCGGTTCGATCGTCGCATCGACGGCGACGGCGACTCCGCGCGTCGCGCTCGACATCGCCCGCCGGCTCGGGCTCGACGAGCCGGTCAAGGTGTCGACCGGATTCGACCGGCCGAACCTGTCGTTCGTCGTCGCCCGGCCCGGAGGCCATGAGAAGCCTGCGCTGATCGCGCAGGCTTTGAAGGAGGCGGACGCGCTGCCGGCGATCGTCTACGCCGGCACGCGCGCCGGCACCGAGGAGATCGCCGAGCAGTTGACCGAGGCGCTCGGCGAGCCCGCGCTCGCCTACCACGCCGGTCTCGACCGCCAGACGCGTGCTGACGTCCAACGGAGCTTTCTCGCGGACGACGTGCGCGTGATCGTCGCGACCAACGCCTTTGGCATGGGCGTCGACAAGCCGAACGTCAGGACCGTGATCCACGCCAGCACGCCGGCCTCGCTCGAGGCCTACTACCAGGAGGCAGGCCGCGGAGGACGCGACGGCCTGCCGGCACGCGCGCTGTTGCTCGCCGAGAACCGCGACAAGGCGCTGCACGTCCACTTCATCAAGCGCGAGGAGGTCGACGAGAAGCTGCCGGCCAGGCTCTACGAGCAGCTGCGCGCCGCGACCAACGAGAACGGCCGCTACGCCGTCGAAGCGAGCGACCTCGTCGGCGCCGTCGGCGGAATGCCCGACCGCCTGCGCGCCGTGCTCGGTCACCTCACCCGCGCCGGCGCGATCTCGCCGTCGCCGTCCTCACCCGACCGCGTCGCCGGCAAGATCGTCGCCCCCTACGAGCGTTTGATCGCCGCTCAGTGCCGCCGCTCCGTCGAGGAGGGCGCCAGCGCACGCTGGCGCCAGTACCGCGAGATCTGGGCCTACGTCGAGAGTGATCGTTGCCGCCGCACCGCGATCCTGAAGCACTTCGGCGATGGCGGCAGGGACTCCTCTCCCGTCCCCTGCTGCGACGTCTGCAACAAAGACCTCATCCCCCTACTCCCACCAATGCCACAACACGAGGTCGCCAACCTCGACGACGCGATCATCTCCGTAGCCCGCCTCGCCAAGCCGGCGATCGGACGCACGACCTGCGCCGCGATCGTCCACGGCGGCCGCAGCCAGAAGATCGAGCGCAACTCCTACGACGGCCTGCCGGGCTACGCCGCCGCCGCGCACATGCGCCGCGCCGACATTCTCACCCGGGTCGACGAGCTGATCGCCGCCGGTTCGATCGAGGTCTCCGGCGGCATCCGTCCCACTCTCAGCGTGCCCGCCGCGCGGCTGGCCGCCTGATCGACATGGCATTTCGCGTCGGCGTCCTGATCTCAGGCGAGGGCAGCAACCTCCAGGCGCTGATCGACCAGGTCCATGGCCGCGACGGCATCGAGGTCACCTGTGTCGCTTCGAGTCGCGCCGGCGCGCGCGGCCTCGAGCGAGCGACGGCCGCGGGCGTCGAGGGCGCCGTCTTCGCCAAGAGCGATCACCCCGACCGCGACGCGCGCGATGCCGCGCTCGGCAACTGGCTCGACGACCACCGGATCGACCTCGTCGTGCTCGCCGGCTTCATGGAGATCCTCGGCGGGCCTTTCATCCGGCGCTTCGAGGGGCGGCTGATCAACGTCCACCCGTCGCTGCTGCCGGCGTTCCCGGGCGTGCGCGCGATCGAGCAGGCGCTCGACTACGGTGTCCAGGTCAGCGGGGTCACGGTCCACTACGTTGACGAGGGGGTTGACACAGGGCCGGTCGTACTGCAAGAGG
>CBFGZN010000323.1:0-2222 GCA_965653255.1 uncultured Solirubrobacterales bacterium
AGAAGCCGCAGTCCTCGGCGCAGCCGCCCGACTTCGCGTTGACCAGCGAGCACATGTCGGTCGAGTCGCCGAAGTGCTCGACGCGAGCCTCCCAAGCGCGCTCGATCAGTGCCTCGATCTCGGCGTGATCCTCGATCTCGCCCAGACGGAGTGCTTCTTCTCTACTGATCAGCGGGGGCATTGCGTCTCCCTCGGGGTTGGGATTGGGCTGGAAGCTAGGGCTGCGGCCGGACGGACCGTCGTGCCAGGAAGAGGATCAGGACGCCGCCGATCACCGTCCAAGCGAGGCTCGCGGTATTGCCGATCGCGTCGGCCGTCCCGTAGGGCGCGAGATTGAAGACGTGCCAGAGGAAATGGGGAACCGAGAAGAGCAGCCAGGTGATCGCCGCCGCATTGACGAGCGGGCGGCTGAGATCAATGGCTGCGTACGAGAGCAGAAAGCCGAGCGCGATGAACAGTGCGCCGACGTCGGTCACCAGATGCTCGTCGAACGGGCCGAGCACGTTGACCCAGCCGTCGGTCCCGGCCGGGAAGTCGTCGTAGAAGGAGCTCGGCGCCAGCAGTGCCCAGAGGCCGATCAGTGCCTGCGGTATCGCAAGCGCGAACAGGAGGAACCGGATCGCGCCCCGGCTGCGCGCGATCTGGTCGCTATCCATCGCTCAGCGGCCTTGCCAGACCGGGGCGCGCTTCTCGCCGAAGGCGCGGACGCCCTCGCGGAAGTCCTCGCTGCGGAAGCACGACTCGCGCAGCTCGACCAGCTCGCGCTCGACGTCCGCGGGCAGTGCGGCGGCGTGGGCGCGAATCTCGCGCAGGATGCGCTTGTTGCCGGCGAGCGAGAGTGGGGCGTTGGATGCGATCTCGGTGGCCATCGCGACGGCGGTCGCGTCCAGCTCACCGGGCTCTACGACGTGGTTGAGCAGGCCCATCTCGCATCCGCGCTCGGCGTCGACGTTGCGGCCGACGTAGAACAGCTCGGCGGTGTTGGCCGGGCCGCAGACGTCGAGGAACTTGCGCAGGCCGGTGTGCGAGTAGATCAAGCCGAGCTTCGCGGGCGGCATGCCGACTCGGATCCCGGCGGCGGCGATCCGGATGTCGCAGGTCAGCGCCAGCTCGAGCCCGCCGCCGATCGCATGGCCGTTGATCTGGGCGATGACCGGATAGGGGTAGGCCTCGAGCGCCTCGATCGCGTCGTGGAACGGATGCGCCACCAGCTTCTCGGCGTTCTCCTCGAACTCGCGGCCCTCGAGGTTGCCGAGGTCGTAGCCGGCAGAGAAGATGCTGTCGCTGCCCGTCAGCATCAGGCAGCGGGCGTCGAGGCCGGCAACCGTCTCGGCGAGCGTGTCGAGGATCTCGTGGTCGAGCGCGCCGCGGCGCGCGGCGTTGGAGATCCGCAGTCGGACGACGCCGTCGGCGGGCTCGTCGCGGATCAGCTTTCCGGAGGCGAGCTCCACGGCTACTCGAGCACCACCAGCACGTCGCCCTCGCTGACCGACTGGCCCTCGGCGCACTTGATCTCAGAGACCGTGCCGTCGTCCTCGGCCTCGACCGGCATCTCCATCTTCATCGACTCGAGGATCGCGACCGTGTCGCCCTCCTCGACCTCGTCACCGACCTTGCACTCGATCTTCCAGACGGTCCCGGTGATGTGTGCCTCGACGTTTGGCAACGTGCTCTCCTCTGACTCTCGTGACGTCCCTACGCCGCGCGCACGATACCCGTGCCGTGGGATCGACCCCGGCGTAGGATGCGCCCGTGATCCTCGCGCTCGACCAGGGCACCACCGGCTCGACGGCCCTCCTGTTCGACGCCGAGGGACGGATCGCCGGTCGCGCCTACAGCGAGTTCGAGCAGCACTTCCCGCGCCCGGGGTGGGTCGAGCACGACGCGGGCGAGATCTGGGAGGTAACGCGGAGGGTTGGCCACGAGGCGCTCGACGCGGCCGGCGTAGACGGTGGCGCGCTCGCGGGAATCGGGATCACGAATCAGCGAGAGACGGTGGTTGCCTGGGATCGGGTGAGCGGCGAACCGCTGCACCGCGCGCTGGTCTGGCAGGACCGCCGCACGGCGGCGCGCTGTGACGATCTGCGCGAGGCTGGGCACGAGACGCTGGTGCGCGAGCGGACCGGGCTGGTGCTCGACCCGTACTTCTCGGGGACGAAGATCGAGTGGCTGATCCGGCACGGCGGAGTGGATCCGGACCGCGCCGCGTTCGGCACCGTCGA
>CBFGZN010000324.1:0-2220 GCA_965653255.1 uncultured Solirubrobacterales bacterium
TGGTCGATGCGGTCGATGGAGCCGATCCGGAGCTGGATGCGCTTGCGGAGCGGCTGCGGGGGCTGCGGCTGGAGGCGGAGGATCTCGGTGGGGAGCTGCGGCGCTATCTCGATGGGCTCGACGCCGATCCGGAACGGTTGGAGCAGGTCGAGGCGCGGCTGTCGGAGTACGACCGGCTGACGCGCAAGCACGGGGGAACGGTCGAGGCGGTCTTGGCGCATGCGGAGCGCTGCCGTGAGGAGCGGAGTCGGCTGGAGAACGCGGAGGTGGTGGTCGAGGAGGCGGAAGCCGATCTTGCGGCGGCGGAGCGGGAGCGGGCGAAGCTGGCGGCGAAGTTGACCAAGGGGCGTAGGGAGGCGGCGCCAAGGCTTGCCGAAGGTGTCGTCGCCGAGCTGGCGGCGTTGGCGATGGATGGGGCGTCGTTCGAGGTTCTGCTCGAGCCGCGCGAGGAGATCGGTGCGACGGGCGCGGAGCGGGTCGAGCTGATGCTGGCGCCGAATCCGGGCGTGCCGGCGGCGCCGGTGCGAGAGAGCGCTTCCGGGGGCGAGCTTTCACGCGTGATGCTGGCGCTGCTGGCGGTCGCCGGTGCGGGCGGCTCGTCGACGCTGGTCTTCGACGAGGTCGACTCGGGCGTCGGTGGACAGACGGCGCGGGCGGTGGGAGAGCGGCTGCGGGCGCTTGGTGCGGGCCGTCAGGTGCTTTGCATCACCCACCTGCCACAGATCGCCGCGTTGGCCGACCGTCACTTCCGGATCGAGAAGTCGCCGGGCGAGGTGGCGCTGACAAGGGTCGAACGGCTGGAGGATTCGGCGGTGGTGGAGGAGCTCTGCCGGATGCTCGGCGCCGACGCCGCCGACGCTGGAGCCAGGCGCCATGCGAAAGAGTTGCTGGCTGCATGATCTTCGTCTTGGGCGCGCGCTAAGGTCGTCGCGTGGCAGGAACTCGGTTCATCTGCGTGACAGGCGGCGGCGTGTCGTCGCTCGGCAAGGGCATCGCGGCCGCCTCGATCGGGCAGCTGCTGGTCGCCAGGGGCCTGTCGGTCTCGCTACAGAAGTTCGACCCGTACATCAACGTCGATCCGGGCACGATGAGCCCGTTCCAGCACGGCGAGGTGTTCGTCACCGAGGACGGCGCCGAGACCGATCTCGACCTCGGCCACTACGGGCGCTTCACCGATGTCAACGCGTCGCGCAGCTCGAACGTGACCACCGGCGCGGTCTACGACTCCGTCATCCGCCGCGAGCGGCGCGGCGACTACCTCGGCGGCACCGTCCAGGTGATCCCGCACATCACCGACGAGATCAAGAACCGCATCCGCCGAGTCGCCGACATGGAGGACGTCGACATTGTGATCACCGAGATCGGTGGCACGGTCGGCGACATCGAGTCGTTGCCGTTCCTCGAGGCACTGCGTCAGTTCCAGGTCGACGAGGGTCGCGACCGCTGCATGTTCCTGCACCTGACGCTCGTCCCGTTCCTCGGCCACGCCGGCGAGCTGAAGACCAAGCCGACCCAGCACTCCGTCCAGGAGCTGCGCCGGATCGGCATCCAGCCGGACATGGTGATGTGCCGCAGCGAGGAACCGCTGTCGCGCGACATCCGCGAGAAGATCGCGCTGTTCGTCAACCTGCCGATCGACTCAGTCGTCTCCGCGCGCGACGTCGACTCGATCTACAAGGTGCCGCTCTACTTCCGCGCCGAGGGCGTCGACGACCAGATCCTCGACCGCTTCGGAATCCAGACCGAGAGCCCGGACCTGTCGGCCTGGGAGTCGATCGTCAAGCGCTACGGGGAGGCGACCGACGTCGTCAAGATCGGCCTCGTCGGCAAGTACACGAAGCTCGAGGACGCCTACCTCTCGGTGATCGAGGCACTCGGCCACGGCGGCGCCCACCACGGTGGCAAGGTCGAGGTCTGCTGGATCGACTCCGAGGGGCTGACCAACGACGAGGAGCTCGCTCAGCTCGAGGAGTGCGACGGCATCCTGATCCCGGGCGGTTTCGGCGTCCGCGGTGTCGAGGGCAAGATCCGCGCCGCCCAGATCGCCCGGGAGAAGGGGCTGGCGCAGGTGACCCTGCGCGACGTGGCCAAGCACGTCGGCAGCCACACGACCCTGCTGAACTACTACTTCAACGACAAGCAGACCCTGTTCGAAGCCGTGTTCGCCCGCCGCGTGGGCGTCACCACCGGACGCCGCATGGAAGCGCTGGAGCGCTACGA
>CBFGZN010000325.1:0-2218 GCA_965653255.1 uncultured Solirubrobacterales bacterium
TGCGTCGGAGCCGGAGTGCCGATCACCTTCCAGCCCGGCGACGCCGCCTGAGCCGAAACCGCCAAGGCGAACAACGTCAAGACCGCCGCGAGAGTCGTCAGCAACGTGCGAAGCATCCTGTTAGCGCCTTCCATCGTGGACGGGGTTGCAATCGATCCGAAACGCGCGCTCACCGGGCACCTCCCGCGCCCGGACGCGCACTGGGCGCGGTAAGCCGCACCTGGACGACCTTCGCTCGTGCGTCACCGAAACCGACCCGGATTGCGACCACCAGCCTGCCCTCGCGCCGCAGCTGTGCGAGAGCCGCCCTCGAGAGGCCGAAGCGAACACCAACCACGCCCGCCTGCCGCGTCATAGACGTCGCGGACGTGACGCTGCGACGCCGCGACCCGATCTTTGCGCTCGCGGCGAGCCGCACGACACCCCCGCGGTTGACCGAGACACGCAGCCGAGTCTTGCCTCCGCGCGCCAACAGGCGGCGCTGCGCGACCGACAACACACCCACACGACCGATCACCCCACGCGGCCCCTCATCGACATCGCCATCGCCGGCGCCGCCCTTGGTCGGGACCGCCAGGGCCGCCGGGCTCTGGGGCCCAGCGCCCTCACAAGAACCCTCGGCCAACGGATCGCAAGCCTGCGGCGCCACCGGCGCCGGGAAGCCGCCACCGACACGCGCGACATACAGATCCGTGCGACCGTCGGTATCCCACGGAAGGACAGCCGCGTCACTGCGGAAGAACACGCTCCCACCATCAGCGGTGTTCCCCTCGATGTTCGGCTGCTCCCTCGCGAGATCGGTCGTGAGCAACGTGATCTGACCCTCATGCCACTCATAGAGATTCTTGTTGCCACTCACCGCCCCCGGCGCAAGCGGGTCGTAGGAGACGAAGAAGATCCGCGACCCATCATCTGAGAGCGGAAGCGGATAGCGGCTCGCTCCCTGCTGGTATCCCCTGCTCAACGGCTTGGAGGTGGTCTGCGTCTCATCGACCTCGAGATGCACCGACGGCTGTCCATCGCGCCGGCACGAGACACACTCGAGCGTCCCCGTCGCGGCCGAGTAGCGGTAAGCCTCCGGGGCGCCGCCGCTGTCGTAGCCCGTCAGGTCCGCGTTGGACTGAAACACCAGATGACTGCCACTCGGCGTCGCCTGCGAGCTCCAGCTAGCGTGATCCTGGGCACTGCTCGCGTGGGTGGCGAGAACACCGATGTTGTCGATCTGGCCGGGGACTTTCAGTACGTCCGAGTGCGGGAGCGTCGTTACATAGGACAGCGTCCTCTCATCCCAGAGGTAGACGTTGTAGCCGCGGGTGTCGGCCGCGTCGTTCTGCGCATAGGTCTGCCCCTTGCCCGCAACCAACTGGCCCTTCGCGGCGAAATACGCTCGCGACCCGTCATTCGAAGCGTCGAGCAGCCCCGCGACGCTCGCGCCCGCGCTGTCGGCAGGATTCGACGACGCCGTGAGGTCGACCAGCTCCCCCGTCGCGGCCGTGTAGCGATACAGATCGCACCCGGTACCCAGATTGGTGGGAGTCAGGTCGCAGCTGGTCGCACCGCTGCTGGAACCGTTGGACGCGAGGCCGTAGCGCGCGGTGAAGAAGATGTGACTGCCGGAAGGAGTTGCCTTCTGGAACACCGACTGGCCGTTGTTGGGGGTTGCCGTCTGCGACTGCGAGACATCGACGCCAGTCTGGCCGTTCTCGCGCATGAAGACCGCCAACTGACCGAGATCGCCGCCGAGCTTGCTGGTCGCCGTGAAGAAGAACCGCGAACCATCCACCGACAGCACATTGCGCCCCACGAACCCAGAGGCAATCGGGCCGCCATTAGCGGCCTGCGCGCCAACTCCCACCGTACCGGTCGCGACGACCGGGCCTGACGGGCTCGGGATCACACCGGGGCTGCGCAATGTCCCGTTGTCCCACTCATACAACGCCCCATCGCCAAGGCCAGTGGCTGTGACCGACACCCCGGTGTAGCGAAACGACGTAGTGAAAAACACCCGGCTGCAATCGTCCGCAGCGCCAACGGGCACGTACGTGGCCTGCACCACAGTGCCGCTCGGCGGGACCGTCAGGTTGGTCGGCGCGACGCCCGGAACGAGGGTGTAGCCCCCACCGGCATCGGCACGGTAGAGATTCCACCTCCCGACGTCACGGACCCCCACCGCAGCGGGATCGTCGGTGAGCAGGTGCGGGCTGGTCAAGAACCCGCA
>CBFGZN010000326.1:0-2188 GCA_965653255.1 uncultured Solirubrobacterales bacterium
GCACATCCTTCACGACGGCAAGTGTCTCCAGGTCAGGACATCCGACAGCGTCTTCTCGGCTGTCGACTGCCACTGAGTGCGGCGTCCCGGGCCGGCCGCGACCGACGGCCGGCCCGGAATCGACTGCCTGCTCAGTCGAGATCGAACCGATCCAGCTCCATCACCTTCACCCAAGCCGCCACGAAGTCCCGCACGAACTTCTCCTGCGAGTCGTCGCTGGCGTAGACCTCGGCGAGCGCGCGCAGGACCGAGTTCGAGCCGAAGACAAGGTCGACCCGGCTGGCGGTCCACTTGGGCTCGCCGGTCTCGCGGTCGCGGCCCTCGAAGGTCTCCTCGGCGTCGGAGGTCGGCGCCCAGGTGGTGTCGATGTCGAGCACGTTGACAAAGAAGTCGTTCGTCAGCGCGCCGGGACGTGAGGTGAGGACGCCGAGCTCGGACTGGCCGTGGTTGGCCTCCAGCACCCGCAGACCACCGACGAGGACGGCCGTCTCGGGGGCGGTCAGCGTTAGCAGCTGGGCCTTGTCGACCAGCCGCTGCTCGGCCGGACGGCCGTTGACCGACCCGAGGTAGTTGCGGAACCCGTCCGCGACCGGCTCGAGTACGGCGAACGACTCGACGTCGGTCTGGTCGTCGGTCGCGTCGGTGCGGCCCGGCTTGAACGGGACCTCGACGTCGACCCCGGCGGCGCGCGCCGCCTGCTCGACCGCCGCGCAGCCGCCTAGCACGATCAGGTCGGCGAGCGAGACGCGCTTGCCGCCGGCCCGGAAGTCCTGCTGGACTTTCTCCAGCGCCTGCAGGACCGCCGCCAGCGCGGCCGGGTCGTTGACCTCCCAGTCCTTCTGCGGCGCTAGCCGGATGCGCCCCCCGTTCGCGCCGCCGCGCTTGTCGGTGCCGCGGAACGTCGACGCCGACGCCCAGGCGGTCGAGACGAGCTGTGCGACGGTGAGCCCCGACGAGAGGATCGCCTGCTTCAGCGCCGCCACGTCCTCCGCCCCGATCAGCTCGTGGTCGACCGCCGGCACCGGGTCCTGCCAGATCTGAGGCTCGGCCGGGACCTCCGGACCGCGGTAGCGGGCGAGCGGGCCCATGTCGCGGTGGGTCAGCTTGAACCACGCCTTGGCGAACGCGTCGGCGAACTCCTGCGGGTCCTCGAGGAAGCGGCGCGAGATCTTCTCGTAGGCCGGGTCCTCACGCAGCGACAGGTCGGTGGTGAGCATGACCACCGGATGCGACCGCGACGGGTCGTGAGCGTCGACGACGGTCGGGCCGTCGCCCTTTGGGACCCACTGGTTGGCGCCGGCGGGGCTCTTGGTCAGCTCCCACTCGTTGCCGAACAGCGTCTCGAAGAAGCTGTTGTCCCACTGCACCGGCGTCGGCGTCCAGGCGCCCTCGAGTCCGCTGGTGATCGTGTCGCCGCCCTTGCCGGAGCCGTGGCCGCCCTTCCAGCCGAAGCCCATCTCCTCGAGCGGAGCGGCCTCGGGCTCCGGCCCGACCAGCGCCGGATCGCCCGCACCGTGGGTCTTGCCGAAGCTGTGGCCACCGGCGATCAGCGCGACCGTCTCCTCGTCGTTCATCGCCATCCGGCGGAACGTCTCGCGGATGTCGCGCGCGGCAGCGAGCGGGTCGGGGTTGCCGTTTGGACCCTCCGGGTTGACGTAGATCAGGCCCATCTGGACGGCGCCGAGCGGCTCGGAGAGATCGCGGTCGCCGCTGTAGCGCTCGTCGCCGAGCCACTCGTCCTCGTTGCCCCAGTTGATCTGCTCGGGCTCCCAGACGTCCTCGCGCCCGCCGGCGAAGCCGAACGTCTCGAAGCCCATCGACTCGAGCGCGCAGTTGCCGGCGAGGACCATCAGGTCGGCCCAGGAGAGCTTGCGGCCGTACTTCTGCTTGACCGGCCAGAGCAGGCGGCGCGCCTTGTCGAGGTTGCCGTTGTCGGGCCAGCTGTTGAGCGGCGCGAAGCGCTGCTCGCCCGCACCGGCGCCGCCGCGGCCGTCGCTGATCCGGTAGGTGCCGGCGCTGTGCCAGGCCATCCGGATGAAGAGCGGGCCGTAGTGGCCGTAGTCGGCCGGCCACCAGTCCTGCGAGTCGGTCATCAGGGCCGTCAGGTCCTTGATCACCGCGTTCAGGTCGAGGGTCTTGAATTCCTTGGCGTAGTCGAACGACTCGCCCATCGGATTGGAGCGCGGCG
>CBFGZN010000327.1:0-2122 GCA_965653255.1 uncultured Solirubrobacterales bacterium
GCGCGCCGACGGCGCGGTTGAAGTAGGCGCCCTCGATGCCGCACTGCAGGCCGACGATGAAGACCAGGCCCCAGATGACCAGCGTCGAGCCGAGGATCAGCGACTGGACGTGGCCCGAGCCCTCGCCGCTGAAGAAGAACCAGAGGAAGCGCGCCCAGATGATCGCCGCCGGGATCGCGACGATTCCCGCGGCGATCATGAAGACGCGCAGCGGCTCGTAGAGCGAGTAGACGCGGAAGATCGAGACAGCGTTGCGGCGCACGTACGAGGACATCGAGGGGAACAACCGCGACTCGCGCGTCTTCTCGTTGGTCCGGATTGGCACGTGGTCGACCGCGACCAGCACCTTGCCGGCCTGGATGATCGTCTCGAGCGTGTAGGTGAACTTCGAGATCACCTGCATCTGCAGCGCAGCCTCGCGGTTGTAGGCGCGGAAGCCGGAGGTCGTGTCAGGCACGGTCGTGCCGGAGGCGCGCCGCACGACGGCACTGCCGAGCCGCTGCAGCCGCTTCTTCAACGGCGAGAAGTGCTCGATCAGGTCCGTCTCGCGGTCGCCGACGACCATGTCGGCGCGCCCTTCGAGGATCGGCTCGACGAGCTTCGGGATGTCGCCGCCGTAGTACTGGTTGTCGGCGTCGGTGTTGACGATCACGTCAGCGCCAAGCTTCAGGCAGGCGTCGAGCCCGGCTTGGAAGCCGGCGGCCAGACCCTTGTTGTTGGTCAGGCGCACGACATGGTCGACGCCGTGCGTGCGCGCTACCTCGACCGTCGCGTCGGTCGAGCCGTCGTCGATGATCAGCCACTCGACCTCGTCAACGCCGGGAACCTCGCGCGGGAGGTCGGCGAGCGTGCCGGGCAGCTGCTCGGCCTCGTTGAAGCAAGGGATTTGGATGATCAGCTTCATCTGGGAGGGGGAGGGTAGAGGGATCGCAGGTCGAACTGGTGTGGATCGATGGGCGGGCCTTTGCTAGCCTGCCCGGTTCGCCGTACCCCTCTTCGACTGGAGCCGCCGAATGCATCTTCTCGCATACCTGGATCCCGGCAGCGGCAGCATGATCCTTCAGATCCTCGCCGGCGGCGTCGCGGCGATCGCTGTCACCGCCAAGCTGTACTGGACGCGCCTGCTCAAGTTCCTCCACATCAAGAAGGACGAGGAGCCTACGCCCGAGCAGGCAGAGCACCAGGCCGACTCCGCCTGAGCCGCTGTCCACTCCAACTGAGATATCCCCGCGTCCGCAGGACGCGCAGCTAGAGGCCGGCTCCTTCCGCGATCCCGAGAGTCGGATCTTCTACGCCGGTGGCGACGTCTACCGCGCGCTCTCCCAGGAGGGCCTCGACGACTTCAAGGCGCTCCAGGCTACGAAGCTCTTCGAGCGCTTCCAGGCCGACGGCCGCTTGGTCAAGACCGAGCTGCTGCCGAGCGCCGCCGACGCCCCCGCGGGCCTGATCGTCGACGGTTGCGCCGGGGTGCTCAAGCACGAGCGGATCCCGTTCGTCTCGTACCCCTACGAGTGGACGTTCTCGATGCTCAAGGACGCTGCGCTGTTGCAGCTCGACCTCAACCTTGCCGCGCTCGAGGAGGGGATGATCCTCAAGGACTCGACGCCCTACAACGTCCAGTTCGTCGGTGCCAAGCCGGTCTTCGTCGACGTCGGCTCTTTCGAGCGGCTGCGCGAGGGCGAGCCGTGGGTCGGCTACCGCCAGTTCTGCATGATGTACCTCTACCCGTTGCTGCTCCAGGCGGCGAAGGGGATCGAGTTCCATCCCTGGCTGCGTGGCTCGATCGGCGGCATCACGCCGGCCCAGATGCGCGGCATGGTCTCGTTCCGCGACCGCTTCCGCAAGGGCTTCTTCCTCAACGTCTTCATGCTCGCCAAGCTCGAGGCGCGTCACGCCGATCGTGGCAAGGAGGTCAAGGCCGAGGTCAAGCAGGCCGGCTTCAAGAAGGAGCTGATCGTCGCCAACGTGCGCCGCATGCGCAAGCTGGTCGCGAGCCTGAGCTGGGACCCGCCGAAGGGCGTCTGGGTCGGCTACGGCGAGCGCAACAGCTACTCCGACGAGGACGCCGAGCGCAAGGACGAGTTCGTGCGCGAGGTCGTCACCTCGCAGCCCTGGAAGCTGA
>CBFGZN010000328.1:0-2113 GCA_965653255.1 uncultured Solirubrobacterales bacterium
TGACGGACTTCGGCATCGCGAAGGCGGTGTCGTCCGCGCGCGGCGAGGCCGACGGGTTGAACGGCGTCTTCACCGAGCTCGTCTCGGGCATGAACGAGATCTTGACGATCGCGAATGCGCCGACGGCGATGCCGAGCACGGTCGCCAGGCCGAGCAGGACGGTCGCGATCGCGAACCACTGGTTGACGCGGAAGCGGCCGCTGCGAGCCGGCGGTGACGTAGATGCGGGTGGCGTGTCGGTCACGCGCCGGTGCCGCGGCTCGACAGGAGGAGGACGGCGAGGTCGTCGGTCAGCGGCTCGCCGTTGAGCTGCTCGACTTCGGTGATCAGCCGGTCGAGCACGGCCTGGGCGTCGCCGGGCCAGCTCGACGAGGCAGCGACG
Source organism: uncultured Solirubrobacterales bacterium (assembly GCA_965653255.1). Taxonomy (GTDB): domain Bacteria; phylum Actinomycetota; class Thermoleophilia; order Solirubrobacterales; family Thermoleophilaceae; genus JAAYBF01. Next base: position 383 of record CBFGZN010000328.1, read on the forward strand.
AGACGGGCCACCGTCTCCACGAGCCGTTCGTCGCCGAACCGCTCCTCGCCCGCGCCGACCTTGCCCTCGACGAGGCCGTCGGTGTAGAGCAGCAGGGTCCACGGAGCAGCGAGCCGCTGCCGATGGGCCGGCCACTCGCTCTGCTCGAAGATCCCGAGCGGCGGCGCACCCGTCGGCACGTCGACCACCGACACGCCGTTCGCGTCGATCAGGATCGGTGCCTGGTGGCCGGCGACGCGAACGTTGGCAGCGCCACGGTCGGGAGCGACCTCGATCGTGCACAACGTCGCGAAGACGTCAGGCTCGTGACGCTCGTGCGGCAGCATCCGGTGCAGCGTCGCCAGGACCTCCTGCGGCGGATGGCTGGCAAGCGTGAGCGCCCGCCAGGCGGCGCGCAGGCAGGCGCCGAGCGCGGCCTCGTCAGGACCGTGGCCGCAGACGTCGCCGATCATCAGGTGGACCGATCCGTCGTCGAGCTCGACAGCGTCGTAGAAGTCGCCGCCGAGCAGAGCGCGGCGGCGGCCCGGACGGTAGTCGGCGGTCAGCTGCAGGGCCGGATCGGCGATCAGGGCCGTCGGCAGCAGGCCGCGCTCGAGACGGGCATTCTCACGCGCCTGCAACCGCGCCTCCAGCAGCTCGCGCTCCGACAGCTCGGCCCGCCGCCGCTCGATCGCGTAACGGATCGCCCGCGCGAGCAGCTCGGGCTCGACCTGTCCCTTGACGAGGTAGTCCTGCGCGCCGGCGCCGAGCGCCTCGATCCCGAGCTGCTCGTCGTCGCGACCGGTGAGGACCACGACGGCGAGTGCCGGAGCCAGCTCACGCAGTCGCTGGACGGCCTCGATCCCCGACGCGTCCGGCAGCCCAAGGTCGAGCAGCGCGCAAGCGAAGCCGTCGGGCAGCTGGTCGAGCGCACCGGCCAGCGTCCCGGTCTCGCGCAGCTCGAGCTCCGGCGCCGCCGTCGCGAGCGCCTCGCGCACCAGCAGCGCGTCGCCGGCGTCGTCCTCGACGAGCAGGATCGCCTGCGGACCGCCCGGCGCCCCCGCGGGCGCGCGCCCCCCGTTCATCGTCGCAACACCATCCTGTGCGAGTTCCCCGCGATGGGCGCGAGCATAGACGCCGCCCGTAGTGGCGTCAGGCGCCGGTCAACACGGCATCGACGACCGCGAGGGCGACCTCGGCGCGCGAGCGCAACGAGTCGACGAGGACGTACTCGTCGCGGGCGTGGGCGCCGCCGCCGCGTGGGCCGAGGCCGTCGATCGTTAGCGGGATCGATGAGGCGAAGTGGCTGGCGTCGCTGGCGCCGCCGCGTCCGGCGGCGACGATCGGCCGTCCGAGCTGTTTGCCGGCGGAGGTGAGCAACGAGGCCGTCGCGTCCCGGGCGTCCATTGCAGGCCAGAGACGGATGAACTCGGCATCGAGCGTCACGCCCCCAACCTCTGCAGGCACCAGCGCTCGCACCTCGTCGAAGGCAGAGGTGCGGAGCGAGCGCAAGTCGCAGAACAGCTCGCCGTCGCCCGGCACGACGTTGAACGCGTCGCCGGAGCGCATAATCGTCGGGACGGCGGTCAAGCGATCCGGGCCGTCGGGAGCGTTCGCGGCCGCCACGGCCTGGGCCGCGAGGCCCGCGAGGTCGGTCAGCGCGGCAGGTCGGGCTTCCGCGGAGAACAGCGACAGCTGCGACACGTCGCGCACTCTAGAACACGTGTTCGAGTGCGCTTCTTCGGCACGCCG
>CBFGZN010000329.1:0-2080 GCA_965653255.1 uncultured Solirubrobacterales bacterium
CACCCTCACCACCCAACCCCAACCAACAACCCACTTGACATAGGAGCAACGGCCACCACGGCCGGGCCCTAGCTACTCAGCAGCAGGCTCGACTGAGATGAAGCGGCCGCGGTGCTTGGTCTTGAACTGGACCGTGCCCGGGCGGGTGGCGAAGATCGTGTCGTCCTTGCCGACGCCGACGCCGTCGCCCGGCTTGAAGCGGGTGCCGCGCTGGCGGACGATGATCTCGCCGCCGGTGACTGCCTGACCGGAGAAGACCTTGACGCCGAGACGCTGAGCGTTCGAGTCGCGGCCGTTGCGGCTGGATCCAAGACCCTTCTTATGCGCCATCGCCGTCCTCCTTCTTCGCGGCCGGCTTCTTGGCCGCAGGCTTCTTGGCAGCGGGCTTCTTCGCCGCCGGCTTCTTCTCGGCAGCCGGCTTGTCGTCGGCGGCCTTCGCAGCAGGCTTCTTTGCGGCCGGCTTCTTCGCCGGAGCCTTCTTAGGCTCAGCGGTGGCCGCCTCCGCCTTGGCGGCGCTTGCAGCCTTAGTCGCTGGCTTCTTGGCCGGCGCCTTCTTGGGAGCCGCCTTCGGCGTCTCGGCAGTCTCCGCCTTCGCCTCGGCCTTGGGCTTCTCGGCGCTCTCGGCCTTCGCGGCCGCCGGCTTGCGGCTGAGCAGCTTGATGTCGCCGATCTCGAGTCGGGTGAGGTCGGAGCGGTGGCCCATGCGCCGCTTGTAGCCGCGCTTCGGCTTGAACTTCAGGACGTGGATCTTCGGACCGCGCTCGTGGCCCTTGACCACTGCCTCGACCTTGACTTTCTCGAGGTCGGAGCTGGCAAAGACAGCGTCGTCCTTGTCGTCCTTGAACAGCAACGGCCGCAGCGCCACCTTGGCGCCCTCGTCATCAGGCATGCGATCGACGAGCAGGGAGTCCCCCTTCTCGACGCGGTACTGCTTGCCTCCGACTTTGACGATTGCGTACATGGGCTCAAAAAGGGCGCCCCACGGGGAGCGCCGGCCAGGCAGTGTAGCGGCTGGCTCAGTCCTTGTCGGCTGACGCTTCGGCCTTCTTGCGCCGGCCGCGGCCACCGCGCCGTCCACGACGCCTTGGCTGCTTGGAGTCGGGGTCTGAGGCCTTCGGAGCCGTAGAGCCGTTCGACGGCGCGGCGTCGCTGACCTCCGCGCCCTCGACGAGTGTTGCCGAAGCGGCCGAGCGGGCGACCTTTTCGATCCGTACGAGCGTCTTCTTGCCGATCAGTCGGCCCGCCTTGGCGACCGAGATGACGTAGCCGTCGAGCTTGGCGACGGCCGCGTCCTCGTCGTACATGTGCGGCTCCTCGATCGTGACGAGCACCTCGTCGCCCTCGGCGAACGGCAGCGCCCGCTGCTCGACCTCCTCGCGCGATCCCTCCATCGAGACGGCGAAGTGGTCGAGCGGCAGCGCCTCGGAGCCCTCGAAGTGGAAGCTCTTGCCGGTCTCCTCCTCGATCGCCAACAACGGCCGGCCGACACCGCCGGCGAGCAGCGCGGCGACGCGCGGATGGATCTGGATCAGGTAGGCCTCGGGCTCGGGCCGCTCGGCGGCTAGCTCGCGCAGGCGCCGCTCGGCGTCGATCGACACCGACTCCTCGGACAGCACGACTCCCTCGCCCTCGCAGGTCGGGCAGGTCTTGGTGAGGATCTCGCGGACGCCCTCGGTGACGTTCTGGCGCGTCATCTCGACCAGGCCGAGCGGTGAGATCTCGACGACGTAGGTCTTGGTGCGGTCCTCGTCGAGCGACTTGCGCAGCGTCTTGAGCACGGCGTCACGGTTGCGCGCCCGCGCCATGTCGATGAAGTCGATGACGATGATCCCGCCGATGTCGCGCAGCCGCAGCTGGCGGACGGCCTCCTCAGCGGCCTCGAGATTCGTTTTGGTGATCGTGTCCTCGAGCCTGGCGCCCTTGCCACGTCCGACGAACGAGCCGGAGTTGATGTCGATGACGGTCAGCGCCTCGGTGTAGTCGATGATCAGGTAGCCGCCGGAGGGCAGGTCGACGCGCCGGTTCAGCGTCGACTTGATCTCCTGCTCGACGCCGAACGCCTCCATCAGCGGCTCGCGCT
>CBFGZN010000330.1:0-2079 GCA_965653255.1 uncultured Solirubrobacterales bacterium
GGACGCGATCGACGCCGGCAAGGTCGTCGAGGAGACCGGTCCGCGCGCGTCGCGCAACCGCCTCCAGACCGTCGCGCTGCTCGACGCGATCACCGAGCACGACTTCAAGGCGGCGTTCGGCGGCGCCCGTCGCGACGAGGAGCGCGCCCGCGCCAAGGAGCGGATCTTCTCGTTCCGCGACGACTTCGGCGGCTGGGATCCGAAGGCGCAGCGGCCCGAGCTCTGGAACATCTACAACGCCCACATGAACCCGGGCGAGCACATGCGCGTCTTCCCGCTCAGCAACTGGACCGAGCTCGACGTCTGGCAGTACATCCGTGAGGAGGAGCTCGAGATCCCGAACATCTACCTCTCGCACGAGCGCGAGGTCTTCGACCGCGACGGGATGATCTACGCCGTCTCCCCCTACGTCGAGCTGCTGCCTGGCGAGGAGCCCTACACCGCCTCGGTGCGCTACCGCACCGTCGGCGACATGAGCTGCACCGGCGCCGTCCAGTCGACCGCCGCGACGCTCGACGAGGTCGTCACCGAGATCGCCGCGACGCGAATCACCGAGCGCGGCGAGACGCGCGCTGACGACCGCGTGTCGGAGGCCGCCATGGAGGACCGCAAGCGCGAGGGCTACTTCTAAGTGGCCGGTCCCGCCAGCAACGGCAAGGTCCACCTCGACAGCCGTCCCTCCGAGCTGGTCCGTGTCGCGACGGCCGGATCGGTCGACGACGGCAAGTCGACGCTGATCGGCCGCCTGCTCTACGACTCCAAGCAGGTCCTCCAGGACCAGCTCGAGCACGTCGAGCGCGTCTCCGCCGAGCGCGGAGACGGCTACGTCAACCTGGCGCTGCTGACCGACGGCCTGCGCGCGGAGCGCGAGCAGGGCATCACGATCGACGTCGCCTACCGCTACTTCCACACGCCGAAGCGCAAGTTCATCATCGCCGACACGCCTGGCCACGAGCAGTACACGCGCAACATGGTCACCGGCGCCTCGACGGCCGACCTCGCGCTGGTCCTGATCGACGCGCGCAACGGCGTCGTCGAGCAGTCGCGCCGCCACGCCTTCATCGCGTCGCTGCTGCGCATCCCCCACCTCGTCGTCGCGGTCAACAAGATGGACCTGGTCGACTGGGACGAGGCGGTCTTCGACCGGATCGTCGCCGACTTCTCCGGCTGGGCCGCGAAGCTCGACATCACCGACATCACGTTCATCCCGATGTCGGCGCTGATGGGCGACAACGTCGTCGACCGCTCGACGAACATGGACTGGTACGACGGGCCGTCGCTGCTCTACTACCTCGAGCACGTCCACATCGCGTCGGACCGCAACCTGATCGACTGCCGCTTCCCCGTCCAGTGGGTGATCCGCCCGATGGACGACGAGCACCACGACTACCGCGGCTACGCCGGCCAGGTCGCCTCGGGCGTGCTGTCGGTCGGCGACGAGGTCGTGATCCAGCCATCGGGCGTCACGACGCGGATCGCCGGCATCGACACCCAGGACGGTCCGCTGCAGGAGGCCTACCCGCCGCTGTCGGTGACCGTGAGACTCGAGGACGACGTCGACGTCTCACGCGGCGACATGATCTGCCGCGTCAACAACAGCCCGACGCCGACCAAAGAGGTCGACGCGACGATCTGCTGGATGTCGGAGCGCCCGCTGAGCCCGTCGAGCCGCTACCGGATCAAGCACACCACACGCACCGCGCTCGCCAAGGTCGACGACCTGCGCTACCGCTTCGACGTCAACTCGATGCACCGCGACGAGGCCGCAACCGGGCTGGGGCTGAACGAGATCGGCCGCGTGCGACTACGCCTGTCGGCGCCCCTGCTCGTCGACGAGTACCGCCGCAACCGCGCGACCGGCAGCTTCGTGCAGACGGTCAACGCCGACGGCACCATCACCCAGGTGCGCGAGACCGGCGGCGAGTTCGAACGGATCATCGCCGAGGACTATCCGACCCTGCACAACACCGAGAACGGCGCCAGCGTCGACACCCGGTCCGACAACAAGGGCCCTGAGCCCGAGGGCGTCGCCATCGGCGTGGTGAACGCAGAGACCGGCCGGTCCTGCGCGATGTACGA
>CBFGZN010000331.1:0-2074 GCA_965653255.1 uncultured Solirubrobacterales bacterium
CGAACTGGGGCTCCTCCTCGGTCTCGTCGGCCGCGTGGACGATCTCGATCTTCTTCTCGAACTCGTCGGCGAGCACGCCGATCGCCTCGTCGGAGAGCGTCTGGGTCAGCGTCGCCATCTCGCCGAGCTCCATCAGCTTCTTGATCACCTCGGGAGCGGCCAGGCCAAGCGACTCGGAGACCTCCTTGACGGTCGCACCGGACTTGATCTCGGTGACGACGTCCTCCTGCGGCTTCTCCTCCTGCTGGCTGAAGTCGGGCTCGACCCACGGCGTGCGGCGGCGGCGGCCACGACGGCGCGGCGGCGCTTGCTGCTGAGGCGGCGGACCGGGTGCACGGCGCGATGCCTGCGAATCGATGACGACGCGGCGCCGGCGTCCTCCGGCAGCGCCTCCGCCACCGTCGCGGGTCGGACGGGCGGGTCGCTGAGCGGCCGCGTCGCCCGACTGGGCGCCGCTGGCCTGGGCGGGCGGGCTCGCCGGCGTTGCCGGCTTCGCGGGCGGCGGGGCCGACGCCGCGGGCTTGCCGTTGCCGGGTCGCGCGGTGCCGGAGGGGCGCCCACCACGCTTGCCACGCCCATCCTCGGCAGGCGCCTTCTTGCCGCCACTGAACGCGAGCTCGATGTCGGCCTCGTCGACGCTCGACGCGGCCGCCTTGACGTTCAGACCGGCAGCCTGGAGCTTGGCGATCACCTCCTTCGAGGGGATCCCCTTCTCCTTGGCTATTTCATGGACGCGCTTCTTAGCCATCCACCGGTGCCTCCTCGACAACGTCGACGTCGTCGCCGGCCGGCGGCTCGCCGGTCACGAAGTCGTTGTCGGTATCGGTGAGCGCCTGGTGCGCAGGCAGGCCGCAGTAGCGCGAGCCTGGGATCGATGCGTTCGGACAGCGCTTTCCGTTCGACAGGATCGCCGCACAACGGCCAGCAGTCTCCTCCTCGTCGAGCCCGAGCGAGTCCTCCTCGTTGGCGAACTCGGTCTCAGAGCGGATGTCGACGCGCCAGCCGGTCAGACGCGCAGCGAGCCGCGCGTTGAGGCCGTCCTTGCCGATCGCCAGCGAGAGCTGGTCGTCGGGGACGATCACCGTCGCCTGCTTGCCGTCGTCGTCGACGAGCACCTCGCGCACACGCGCGGGCGACAGCGCCTTGGCGACGAAGCGGGCCGGCTCCTCGTTGAACGGGATGATGTCGATCTTCTCGCCGCGCAGCTCCGACACGACCATTCGCACGCGCGAGCCGCGCGGACCGACGCAGGCGCCCACCGGGTCGACGCCATTGGTGTGCGAGACGACCGCGATCTTCGAGCGGTAACCGGGCTCGCGTGCGACGTTCTGGATCTCGACCAGTCCGTCGGCGATCTCCGGCACCTCGAGCTCGAACAGCGCCCGGATCAGCTCCGGCGAGCGGCGCGAGACGATGATGCTCGGACCCTTCGCCTGCGACGAGACGTCGGTGATGATCGCCTTGACGCGCGCGCCGTGGTCGTAGCGCTCGCCGGGCACCTGCTCGGAGCGCGGCAGCAGCGCCTCGACGCGCTCGCGCAGCTGAACTAGCGTGTAGCGCGAGTCGGACTGCTGGACGAGGCCGGTGATCAGCTCGCCGACACGGTCCTGATACTCGTCGAACATCATGTCGCGCTCGGCCTCGCGGACGCGCTGCAGGATCACCTGCTTGGCGGTCTGGGCGGCAATCCGACCGAAGTCCTTCGGCGTGACGTCGCGCTCCTCGATCTGGTCGCTGTACTCGGCCAGGACGTCCGGATCGAGCTCCGGCTCCTCAGGCTCGCGCAGCTCGCCGGTCTCGGGGTCGATCTCCGGCTCCTCCTGGGCCTCCTCGGCCTCGGCGAGCAGCCGCTCCTCCAACTCAGGGGGCAGGATCAGCTCATATACGGTGAAGTCGCCGCTGTCGTGGTCGATGTCGACGCGGGCGTACTTGGCGGAGCCGGGGCTCTTCTTGTAGGCCGAGAGGAGCGCGTCGGCGAGCGCCACGCGGTAGGAGTTGTCGTCGGTGACGCGCAGCGCGCCCGTGGCGCCGAGCGCGGTGCACTCCTCGGTGAATACGGCGCCGATGTCGGTCA
>CBFGZN010000332.1:0-2036 GCA_965653255.1 uncultured Solirubrobacterales bacterium
GTGCGGACACGAGTCGGCCAAATGGCTCGGCCGCTGTCCCGGCTGCGAGGAGTGGGGGACGCTGGTCGAGGAGGCCAAGCCGGTCGCGCAGGCGGCGTCAGGGCGAGGTGGCGTCGGTAGCGCCCGTGGCCGCGCCTTGACACCCGTCCCGCTCAGCCAGGTCGAGGCGCCGCAGGTTGCTCGCCTGCGGACTGGGATCGGCGAGCTCGACCGTGTGCTCGGCGGCGGCTTGGTGCCCGGCTCGCTGGTCCTGCTCGGCGGCTCGCCAGGGATCGGCAAGTCGACGATCGTCACATCGGCGCTCGGCAATCTCGCCGCCGCCGGTCGCGGAACGCTCTACGTCTCCGGTGAGGAGTCCGCCGCCCAGGTTCGCCTGCGCGCCGAGCGGCTCGGGCCCGCCGCGCTGGCGGTGCCGATCGTCGCCGAGACCGACCTGGACTTCGTCGTCGCGACGATCGAGGCCGAGCGGCCCGACGTCTGCGTCGTCGACTCGGTTCAGGTCCTGCACGCCGCCGGGCTGACCGGCGCGCCCGGCTCGGTCGGCCAGGTCCGCGAGGTCGCCGGCCGCCTGATGCGCGTCGCCAAGACCTGCGGCGTCGCGATCGTCCTCGTCGGTCACGTGACCAAGGAGGGCGCGCTCGCCGGACCGCGCGTGCTCGAGCACCTCGTCGACTGCGTGCTCTCCTTCGAGGGCGAGCGTGAGCGCACCTACCGCACGCTCAGGGCACTCAAGAACCGCTTCGGCTCGACCAACGAGGCCGGCGTCTTCGAGATGCGCGACGAGGGCCTCGTCGAGGTCGAGGACGCTTCCGCCCGCTTCGTCGTCGAGTCGACGCCACGCGCCCCCGGCTCGGTGATCCTCTGCTCGATGGAGGGCTCGCGTCCGCTGCTCGTCGAGGTCCAGGCGTTGGTCGCCCCAACCGAGCTCGTACCGCCACGCCGGATGGCAAACGGCATCGACCGGAACCGCCTCGCCCTCGTGCTCGCTGTGCTCGCCCGCCACGCTGGCATCTCGATCGGCAGCGCCGACGTCTTCGTCTCGGTTGCCGGCGGCGTTCGCATCGACGAGCCCGGCGCCGACCTAGCCATCGCCCTCGCGATCGCCTCAGCCGCCAAGGGCGTCCCGCTCGGCTCCAGCGATCGTCCCCTTGCCGCCTTCGGCGAGATCGGCCTCACCGGCGAGCTCCGCCAAGTCGCACACCCGGATCGCCGCCTCGCCGAAGCGTCCAAATTCGGCCTCGACCGCATACTCCACCCGAATTCTGAGCTGAGCACCCTCACCGCCGCGCTCAAAGCCGCTCTAGAGCCTCCCAGCCGCGTTCGCGCCGCCTGACCGCGCCCTCGCCGACGCCTGAGGCGGGATTTGGCACCAGGCCAGAGGAGCGTTAGGAACGGAGCTCCGTTGGCCTGGTGCCAAATCCCGCCCCCACACCGCGATTCCGCACTACAAAGCCTTTTCCCCAGCAATCGCGTAGAATTGGCCCAATGCCGTACGCCGGAGATGACGTTTCAGAGCTAGAGGCTAGGCAGGAACCTCGGCTCGTACGGGCATTGGAGATGATCGCGCCCGGAACGGCGGTGCGCGAGGGCATCGACAGCATCGTCCAGGCGCGTACCGGCGCTCTGATCTGCATCGGCGACAGCGACGAGCTGGCTTTTCTGTACTCCGGCGGCCTGAAGCTCGAGGTCGACTACACGCCGGCGCTGCTGTTCCAGCTGGCGAAGATGGACGGCGCGATCATCCTGTCGTCGTCGGGAACGAAGATCCACTGGGCAAACGTCCAGCTGATGCCGGACCCGACGATTCTGTCGCTGGAGACCGGCACCCGCCACCGCACCGCCGAGCGTGTCAGCAAGCAGACCGACGCGCTGGTGATCGCGATCTCGCAGGCGCGCAGCGTCGTGTCGCTCTATCTCGACGGCGCGAAGTACATCCTCGAGGACATCCCGGTCGTGCTCGCCAAGGCCAACCAGGCGCTGGCGACGCTCGACAAGTACCGCACCCGGCTCGACCAGGTGTCGACCAGGCTGACCGC
>CBFGZN010000333.1:0-2013 GCA_965653255.1 uncultured Solirubrobacterales bacterium
CAGGTCGCGCTCGGCGGCGCGTGCGGCCAGCAGGGCCTTGGCGGCAACGCGGTGCTTGGACTCGCTGATCAGCTGCTCGTCGGTGCGGTCCTCGAGGAGCTGGATCGCCGCGAGCGAACCGACCTGGACCTGCTGCATCTTCTGCTGTCTCTGCTTGGCCACGGCCGGAGAGTGTATTCGCCCGGGCAACTGTGCCTTCGCGCCGCGCCATAGGATCGCCGCCGTGGCGGAGGCGTTCTACACACCTGACGGCGACGGCTTCGACGCGTCCGAGCTGACCCGCGGTCCGTGGGACGAAGGCAGCCAGCACGCTGGCCCGCCGTGCGCGCTGCTCGGTCGCGCGCTCGACCGAGCCGGCGCCATCGAGTCTGCGCAGATCGTCCGGATCACCTACGAGATCGTCCGGCCGGTGCCGATCGCAAGGCTCGAGACGCGCACCGAGATCATCAGGCCAGGGCGCAACGTCGAGCTGATCGAGGGTGAGCTGCGCCACGATGGCGAGCCGGTGATCCGTGCCCGCGCCTGGCGGATCCGCACCGCCGACGTCGAGATCGACCGCGCGCCGCCCGAGCAGGCGCCGATCCCCGGTCCCGACAGCGCAGCCGTGCAGAGCTTCTTCCCAGTTCCGTGGGACGTCGGCTACCACACAGCGATGGAGGTGCGGTTCGTCGAGGGGGGCTTCGTTGAGCCCGGTCCGGCGCGCGCCTGGATGCGGATGCGCGTCCCGCTGATCGAGGGGGAGGAGCCGAACCAGCTGGACCGCGTGCTGGCGGCCGCCGACTCCGGCAACGGCGTCAGCTCGCCGCTTGACTACCGCCGCTACATCTTCATAAACACCGATCTGACGGTGAACCTGCGCCGGCTACCGGAGGGGGAGTGGGTCTGCCTCGATGCGGTGACCTACCCCGAGCGCAGCGGCATCGGCCTGTCCGACACCGCGCTGCACGACGAGCGCGGCATGATCGGCCGCGCGACTCAGGCGCTGCTGGTCGCCGAGCGCGGCTGAGCCGGCAGGTCGCTGCGCTCGAGCCGCGCCTGCTCGAGATCGAGCTCGTGCTCGACGCCTCGCCGCACCTCGTCGGTGATCTGACCGCCGTCGCGTAGCCGGCGCAGGGTCGCGCGCTGGGCGTCGATCACCTCGTTCATCACGCGCCGGTAGAGCTCGGCGCGCTGCTCGTAGTCGAACTCTCCCTCCGGACTGTGGTCGTCGAGCCGTGAGCTGAACCGCCGCCGCCGGTAGTCGTACATGTTGCGCACGCGCTCGATCGTGTCCTCCGGAACCCAGCCTTCGCCGGACAGCTCCTCGATCCGGTCGAGCGCCGAGTAGGCGATCTCGATCCGCGCGTCGAGCTCCTCGTCAGCGTCGGAGGTGTCGTCGTCGAGGTCGAGCGCGCGGATCAGTAGCGGGAAGGCCAGACCCTGCAGGACGAGCGTCGCGATGATCACCGAGAAGGTCAGGAAGAGGATCAAGTCGCGCTCGGGGAAGGCGGCGCCGGCGTCGGTCTGGAGTGGGATCGCTAGCGCGGCGGCGAGCGAGACCGCGCCGCGCATGCTGCTCCAGGCGACCAGCGTCACCTCCTTCCAGCCGCTGCCGTCCTCGGGGCCGGCGATCTCGTGTCGCACGCCGCGATCGAGCACGCTCAGCCCGTAGACCCAGGCGATTCGCACGGCGATCACGACCGCCGAGACCAGAACGGCATATCCGAGCAACTCGCCGCTGTCGCGCTCCTGGAGCGCGTCGAGCGCGGTGTGCAACTGCAGCCCGATCAGGATGAACAGGACCGCGTTGAGCAGGAACTGCAGGATCTCCCAGACCGCATAGGTCTGCAGGCGGGTGGTGTGGGTGGTCAGCTCCGAGGCGCGCCAACCGAGCACGACGCCGACGGTCACCGCGGCGATTACGCCAGACAGCCCGAGCTCCTCGGCCGGCAGGTAGACGGCGTACGGCGTCAGCAACGAGATCGTGATCTCGGTCGGCGGGTCGTCGAGCCGCTTGCGCACGGCGCGGGTGGT
>CBFGZN010000334.1:0-2007 GCA_965653255.1 uncultured Solirubrobacterales bacterium
CCACTTCCTCTGCAAGACCGAGGACGAGGCGCTGGAGACGGTCCGGTCCTACCTGTCCTACCTGCCGTCCAACTGGAAGGACGCGCCACCGGCCATCGCCGACGCCTTCTGCGCCAGCCGCCTCACCCCCGGCGGCCACGGCTACGTCTTCGGCGACCTGCCCAACGGCGTCGACGCCGACGCCATCCTCGCCCGCGCACTGCCCGTCTGACCGACCGCTCGAACAATCGCTGGGGTCATGGCCCCAAGAATCCTTCGCTCGCGCCTAACGCGGCGCTGAGACGACCAGGACCTGCCTGCTCGATCGCTTGATCAGGTCGAGCGCGAGACTGCCGAGCAGGCGCTCGACCACCTCGGGACGGTGGCTCGAGCCGACGACGATCAGGTCGGCGTCGATCTCGTCTGCGAGCTCGATCGCCGCGCTGGCGGCGTGGCCTGAGCGGATGACCGGAGTCGCTGTCGCGCCGCGCTCGGTGATCCGCGCGACCAGGAGGTCGGCTGTCGCGGACGCCTCACCCAGCAGCTCGGCGCGCGGCAGGGCGGCGAAGCGCTGGCTCTCGACGTCGTCGACGACGAGCACCGTGACATCGGCGCCGATCTCGTCGGCGATCTGCGCAGCCGCGTCGGCCAGCCACAACTGGTCCGCGCCCGCCGTCGAAACGAGCAGGATCTGCTTCATGCCTCCGCCTTCCTGTGCCGCGGGCCTGAGATCATCCGGTTGACGAGCCACAAGACCGCGCCGAGCGCGAGCAACAGCCCGGCACGCAGCCCGACGGTCGCGTCGTCGGCGAGCTTGTCGTAGATCAGCACCAGCGAGACGATCGCGCCGAGCACCGGCAGGATCGAGGGCGCGTGGAAGTGCGGCCCCTCGACCTCGTCACGGCGCAGCACGAGCACCGTCACGTTGACGATCGCGAAGACGCCGAGCAGCAGGAGGACCGTCGTGTCGGCGAGCTCGCTGATGTCGCCGGTCGAGATCAGCACGACCGCGATCAGCGTCGTGAAGGCGATCGCGATGTGCGGCGTGCGGCGCCCGCTGAGCACGCGGGCGAAGACCGACGGGACGACGTCGCGGCGCGCCATTCCGTAGACCAGCCGCGAGGCCATGATCATGTTGATCAGCGCGCCGTTGGCGACCGCGAGCAGCGCGATGAAGGCGAACAGCTTGAGTGGGATGTCGAGCGGTCCCTGCTCGACGACCTCGAGCAGTGGGCCGCTGGAATCGCTGAGCTGGCCGGTCGGCACCACCATCGACGCCGTCATCGTCACCAGCAGATAGATGACGCCGGCGATCGCCAACCCGCCGAACAGCGCGCGCGGGAACGCCCGCGCCGGATCGCGGGTCTCCTCGGCGACGTTGACCGAGTCCTCGAAGCCGATCAGCGCGTAGAGGGCCAGCGAGGCCCCGCCGATGATCGCCACGAAGACGCTCTCGCCCTCCTTGAACTCGAAGTTGCGCCCGAAGTCGGCGCTGCCGTCGCCGAGCGCCGCGATGCCGACGGCGACGATCAGCAGCAGCCCAATCACCTCGACGCAGGTCAGCAGCACGTTGACCTTGACCGACTCGGCGATGCCGCGCAGGTTGACCGCGGCGACCACGAGGATGAAGCCGAGCGCCGCGGCGACCAGCGGCACGTCGACGAACTGCTCGAGGTAGTCGCCGGCAAATGCGCGCGAAAGCGTGCTCGCCGAGGCGATCCCCGAGCACATCACCGCGAAGCCGACGATGAAGGTGAAGAACGAGGCCTTGTAGGCGCGATCGACGTAGAGCGCCGAGCCGGCGGCCTGCGGATACTTGGTCACGAGCTCCGCGTAGGCGAACGCGGTCAGGACCGCGAGCACCAAGGCAGCCGTGAACGCGGTCCAGATGGCGCCACCGACCTCGGCTCCGACCTCGCCGACGAGCGCGTAGATCCCCGCTCCGAGCACGTCGCCGACCACGGGCAGCCCCGCGAACGGATGCGCGACGCCATGACCCGCGCCATGGGCGCGCCGGCATCGACGCGC
>CBFGZN010000335.1:0-1989 GCA_965653255.1 uncultured Solirubrobacterales bacterium
CTCGTCCATGTCGCGCCGCGTGCCAAGCGGGCCGTCATCGGCTCGGCCTCGTCGGCGGTCTCGGGAACAGGCGCGTGGAGGGTCAGCAGGGTGGGCGTCCGCCGCGCGTGGAGATGGAAGAAGGCGTCCGGGCCGCCGAAGTTGAGGTGGACGAGGTGCGGCTTGAATTGCAGCTCGGCCCGTTGCGCCGCGCGGCGCAGCGCGGCGATCTGGCCCAGGTTGCGCGCCAGCAATGCGCTCGTGAAGGGGAAGCGTTGGACCTCGAAATCAGGGATCGCTCCATTGGCGGCGCGGATCGCCGACGGACCGCCGGCGATCACGAGGAACTCGTGGCCGCGCTCGCGTAGGGCCGGTAGGAGCTGGCCTGCGAGCGTCTCGATGCCGCCGATGTCGGGCGGGAACCCCGGTGCCCGGTAGACGACCCTCATCGCGTCGTCAGTAGATCGCGGATGACCGCTGGGGCGGTCTCCGGGCTGTCGCCGACCAGCAGCTCGTAGCAAGGCACGCGCCGGACCAGCTGGGCCAGCTCAGCGAACGCCGCGGAGCCGGAGTGGGCGATCTGGAAGAGGGTGCTCGGCGCGAGGGCGGCGAGCGCCGCGCCTGGACTGACCGGTTCGAGGCGGGTGCCGGAGCCGCGCGCGATTCGCGGAACCAGCACGGCGCGCAGCGGGCGGGTTCGCGTGATTCGCTCCGGTGCGTGCTCGGCGAGGTAGTAGATCGACTTCTCCTCGAAGCGCGAGTCGGCCTGCGGCGACAGGCGCGCGAGGCCGGGGAGCAGCGACAGGTTCGCGGTGACCGCCTTGCCGCTCGAGTAGACGCTATGGACGGTTGGCTCGGGCGCCGTCACGACCGCGCAGTAGTCGTCGGCTAGGTAGTCGAGGCCGGCGGTCAGACAGGCGAGCGCCGTGGTCGACTTGCCGGCGCCCGCCGCCCCGGCGAGCAGCGCCGCGCCGGTGGACGTGCCGACGGCGGCGCCGTGGACGAGCGTCGCGCGACGGGTTTCCAGCCACCAGCTCAGCAACAGGCGTAGCGGCGCGGGCTTGTCGTACTCGCGGATGGCCTCCGCGTCGCGGACCCAGTGGACCCCGCTGTGGCTGCCGGAATCGAAGACGCTCAGGGCCTCCGCGCCGCCGACGAACGCGGCCTGGATGCCCGTCGGCGCTGTTCCCTCGATCGCTCCGTTGCCACGGAAGCGATCGAACTCCGGCGGTCGGGGCGGGACCGGGATCCCGCTCGATCCGCTGTCCCAAAGGTGCAGAGTCAGATCGGGCTCGGCGACAGGCTCGCACTCGAGGTGGGCGATCGCGCGGCAGGCGAAGTCGACCATCGCCGGACCGGCGAAGCGCAGCCTGACGACGCCACCAGCGACATCGAACCAGCGGTCGGGCACGGTTCCCGTAGCTCGCGCGGCTGCCGCCGCGCTGTCGCGCATGGTCTCGAAGAAGCGGACCGCGCCGGTCGTAGGGGGCTCGGCCAAAGCGCCGTTAGGCCGTCGGATCGGGGTGTGGCCAGCCCTGCTCGTCGACCTCGTGAATCGGGTCGAGCAGCAGCAGCTCCTCCATGTCGGAGTAGCGCTGGAGCTTCACAGGTTCGAAGGGCGCCTGCGGCGCCTCCAGCTCGCCGACCGCGGCCTCCGCGTCGGCGGCCACGATCAAGCCCTCTGACTCGAGCTCGGCGACCAGCTCGCCGACGGTGGCCCCGATCGCGTCGCGGTCACCGTCGAAGGTGTCGGCGATCGTCCCCGGCGGCATTCCCGTGATGAGCGCCTTCCAGATCCACGCGCCGGAGCCGTCGAGGCTGTAGTAGTGACCCTTGTCGAGGTTGATGATCACGACCTCTTCGTCGATCGTCTCGTGGATCACGCCTGGGCTGTTGATTCGGTAGCTCTGCAAGAGCGCGCGAGCTTAGTACAGGTGATTCCCGGGGGCCAAGTCGTCCACTACCGACCCTAGGTTGGGGAGATGGCGCGTGCCACTACACATCACGTCT
>CBFGZN010000336.1:0-1929 GCA_965653255.1 uncultured Solirubrobacterales bacterium
GCTGCGGCTCGTTTAGCCCCTCCAACAGCCCCGCGACCCGGCTCTCGGCCGTCTGCTGCTCCGAACCTGGGGCGGTCGCGCTCATCCCGCTCAGGATAGGGCCGCGCGCGGCCGTCGCTCGTGGCGTCTAGCCTCGCGGCGATGGGGCTGTGTGACGAGGTGCGGGCGAGCTGCGCGGCGATCGCCGAGTCGGCGCGCGACGTGACGATCGATCTGAGCAGGGTCGGGGCGATCGAGGCCGGCCCGGAGCCGGAGCTCGACCCGGAGCGGCACTACTTGGAGGGATCGCCGGAGGACGTGGCGATGTTCACGCTGACGCTCGACGCGATCAACTTCGGGTCGGGCTGGTTTCCGACGCTGCGCAAGCGACCGGGATGCTCGGGCTACAACACGATCGCCTGGGCACTGACGGATCGGTTCCGGGCCGATGGGCCGTGGTCGGCGGACGAGCTGACAGCATTGGACGCCGAAACGGTGGCCGATGTCCTCGGGCAAGAACGTGGGCACGAGCTGATGGCGCTCTACGCGGAGGCGCTGCGTCAGCTGGGGGCGTTCCTCGGCGGGCGCACGGCGCTGGATGTCGTGTCCGCCGCCGCAGGATCGGCCGAGCGGCTGGCCGAGCAGCTCGCCGGCGGAATGCCGCTGTTCGATGATCCCGGCTTCTACAAGCGCGCCCAGATCGTTTCAAGCGACCTGGCGCTTGCCGGCGTCGCGGAGTTCGGCGACATCGACCGGCTGACGATCTTCGCCGACAACCTCGTCCCCCACGTTCTGCGCGTCGACGGCGTGCTGCGCTACTCGGACGAGTTAGCCGCTGCCATCGACGCCGAGGCGCTGCTGCCGCCAGGCGGGCAAGAGCGCGAGATCCGTGCCTGCGCCGTCGTCGCCTGCGAGGCCATCGCCGCCGATCTCGGCGTCCCGCCGCGCGTGCTCGACAACTGGCTGTGGAACCGTGGTCAGCAGCCGCGCTACAAGGCGATCCCACGCCACCGCACGCGGACCACCGCCTACTGAGACCCGTTCAGCCGGATGCCGGGTCGTTGCCGGCGCCGCGACTGAGCGGCCGGACCTCCGCGCCGACCTCCGGCTGCTTGCCAGTCAGCTCGGCGACCAGCTCCTCGAGCTCCCCGATCCGCTCGGCCATTCCCTTGAGCGCGTCCGCCACCGGGTCGGGCAGGTGCGCCCAGTCGGCGTCGGGCCCCTCGGGCCGGCTGCCGTTGACGCGCACCGGGTGGCCGGGGTTGCCGACGACCGTCGAGTCGGGCGGAACGTCGTGGATCACGACCGAGTTGGCGCCGATCTTCGCGCGGTCGCCGACGGCGACGGGACCGAGCAGCTTCGCGCCGGAGCCGACGACGACGTCGTCGCCGACCGTCGGGTGGCGCTTGCCGCCCTCGAAGCCGGTACCGCCGAGCGTCACGCCCTGGTAGAGCGTCACGTTGTCGCCGATCTCGGCGGTCTCCCCGATCACGACGCCGGCACCATGGTCGATGAACAGCGCCTCGCCGATCCGCGCCGCCGGGTGGATCTCGACGCCGGTGATCACCTTCGTCAGGTTGGCGAGGAAGCGCGGCACGATCGGAACGCCCGACTCGTGCAGCGCGTGGGCGATGCGATGCGACAGCAGCGCCTGGACGCCGCCGTAGGTCAACAGGATCTCTAGCCGGCCGACATCATGCGCCGCGGGATCGCGCGCTTGGGCGGCGGCGAGGTCCTCGCGCACCTCGCATGACACTCGGGTGAAAGATGTCCGCCGGGGGCTCACGCCCCCGGACCCCCGTGGCGCCTGGCCGGTGTCTGGTTCTGCGGCATCGTTGTGAAGGTTACGGGGCGAAGAAAGGCGCGCTTACGTAGCGCTCGCCGGAGTCGGGCATGATCGTGACGATCCGCTTGCCGGCCAGCTCGGGCCGCTTTCCGACCTCGATCGCC
>CBFGZN010000337.1:0-1903 GCA_965653255.1 uncultured Solirubrobacterales bacterium
AGGGGGATCGCCAGCGGCTGCCCCAGCCAGAGGGCGCGGCCGAACAGGACCGCGAGATAAAAGGCCAGGAACGCCCAGGTCACGTCGGCGCGCGCCGCGTCTCGCTCGTCGGCGACTTCGACGTGATGTACGACCTCGACGATCTCGCGGTCGACCTCCACGACTCGCTCGCCGAGCTGGCCGAAGCCGCCGGCCGCAAGCTCACTTCACCCCCGCCGGACGCGCCAGCCGAGGAGCTGCTGGCGTCCGACGCGGTCGCTCGCTCGACCTGACCTTCTGCCAATCGGTATAACGCCGGTCCGCTCTTTGGTCAGACCGACTAATGGCGATTTGCCTCTAGCACTGGTATCAAGTGAAGACGGCGTCGCGGGAGACGCCAACCATGCGATCCAAAGTCATCGATAGCGCGCGCGACCTCGGCCTGGACGTCAACGTCCAGCGTCTGTCCGACACACGGGTCTCGGTCGCCGACACGGCTGCTGCCGTCGGCTGCGGCGCTGGCAGGATCGCGAGCTGCGCCGTCTATGTCGCCGACGGAGATCCGATCGTCTGCGTCGCCTCGGCAGACTGCCTCGTCGATATGGACCTCCTTGCCGACGCGCTCGACGTCGCCGAGATCCGGCTGGCGAGCAGCGGCGAGACGCGCGCCGCGACTGGATTCACGGCGGCTGGCGTCCCACCCTTTGGGCACGGCCTACCGGTCGTCGTAGACGAGCTGCTGCTCACCTTCTCCACCGTCTGGGCTGCGGGCGGCGACGGCTACACGCTCGTCGAGCTCGAACCAGAGCGGCTCGCTAGCTGCACGGCGGCGACCGTCGCGGCCGTGACCGCAACGGCCTGAGCGATACTTTCAGCCATGTCCCAGCGCCCCGAGCCGCTGCGCTGCGCGCTCGCGCAGATCAACTCGACGGTCGGCGACATCGCCGGCAACGCGGACCGGATTGCGGCCGCGACCGTGCAGGCGCGCGAGCGCGGGGCCGCGTTGGTTGTCTTTCCCGAGCTGGCGCTGACCGGTTATCCGCCGGAGGACCTGCTGCTGAAGCCGCACTTCCTTGACGACGCGGCCGCGGCGCTGGAGCAGCTAGCAACCCAGGCGGTCGACGTCGTGGCCATCGTCGGCTTTCCCGAGCGCGCCGACGACGTCTACAACTCCGCGGCCGTCCTCGCCGACGGGCGCGTCGCCGGCGTCTATCGCAAGCTGCGGCTGCCGAACTACGGCGTCTTCGACGAGCAGCGCTACTTCCAGGCTGGCACGGCACCCGCGACCGTCGAGATCAACGGCGCGACCGTAGGCATCACAGTCTGCGAGGACATCTGGGAGCCAGGGCCGCCGGCGACCGCCGAGGCACTCGCCGGCGCCCAGGTCGTCGTCAACCTCTCGGCGTCGCCGTATCACCACGGCAAGGGCCTCGAACGTGAGCGGATGCTCGCCCAGCGTGCGCGGGACAGCCTCGTCTCGGTGCTGTTCTGCAACGCCGTCGGCGGCCAGGACGAGCTCGTCTTCGACGGGCATAGCGTCGCGATCGACCACACCGGCGAGGTCATCGCCCGTGCCCCGCAGTTCGAGGAGTCGATCACCGTGTGCACGCTCGACCTCGGCGCGATCGCCGGCGGCCGGCTGCGTGACCCGCGTCACCGCGAGGCTGCCCGCCTGGCCCGCTCGGGCCGAGGCCCGAGCGTCGAGCGGCTCGGCTCGCTGCGCGCCTCGAGCCGGGCGACGATCCCGGGCTCCGACACCCTCCCACCCTTCCGGGCGCCGCTGCTCGAGCCCGAGGACGAGGTCTACACAGCGCTCGTGACGGGCGTGCGCGACTACGTCGAGAAGAATGGGTTCCCAGGCGTCATTCTCGGACTGTCGGGCGGTATCGACAGCGCGTTGGTTGCCGCCATTGCAGTCGACGCG
>CBFGZN010000338.1:0-1900 GCA_965653255.1 uncultured Solirubrobacterales bacterium
CGGCCTGCTGTCCTCGCACTCCCGGCTGCACGGCTCCTCGTCGTACCGGGTGCCAGCCGCTTCCGCTCGCCGCTCGGCCACCCGCATCAGTACCTCCTCGCGGTGGTCGTCGAGAAGCTCGACCAGCGCCTCAGGCTGAAGGAAGGCGTTGCGTGGCACGGCCAGGGCGCCGGAGCGGTGTACGTCCATGTCGCGCGGCCGCTGCGACCAGTCCAGCGCAGACTCCGCGCCCAGCGCCACCTGAAGGAAGCCCTTGAGCAGGCGTGCGTCGTCGATGCGCGAGCGGACACGCTCGTAGTCCTTCGCGTCGCCGCCAACTCCTAGAGGCGTTGGTCCCGTCAGGTTCCGCCTGGGACGCCACGACCGCGAAGTCCGGCTTCACGTCGGTCGCCCGGTCCTCGTCGAACCCGACGAACGGGATCGCGAGACTGTGCAGCATCGTGGCCGCACCCTCGCCGACCGCCCGCTCGTGAGCGGCGGCGAGCAGCTCCGCCGTCTTGTCGACGTTCACGCGCGCGTTCGCGATCACCACTTTGCTCGGGCGAGCTAGGTTCAGCCGGCCTACGGCGGTCGTGGCGAGCTGGCTCGCGAACTCCTTGTTGCGAACGAGCCCCTCGAAGGTCATCGCTCGCATCCAGCGCGCCTCGGGGATCCCGCCGAACTCGTCGTGAAAACCGAGGCTCTTCGCTAGCCCTCGACGCGTCGTGCCTGTTATCAGCGGATCCGTTCCACGGAAACGCGCGCACGCTGCGTGGGAGGACGCGGCAACTGCGCTCGAACCGCCCCCCGTGACCTTAATCAGCGCCACCCCGCCTGACCCCTCTCGCTCACAGGTGAGAACCTAGCCGGTGTGCCGGGTTAGTCGGAGCGAATCGCCTCTGCCCATTCCAGTGCCGCACCCAAGCAGTCAGGTGCTACACTCTGTGGCCATGCCGACCACCAAGCCCCGCTACACGATCACCGACACCGGCAAGCTCAGCGAGCAGCTCGACGAGGCCCAGCGGCGCTGGCCCGACGTTCGCGATCGCAAGGAGCTGCTGCTGCGCCTCGCCGCCGCTGGTCGGGCCGCGATCGAGCGCGAGGCCAACGAGCGCGCCAACGCGATCAAGCAGACCGCGGGGGCGCTCACCGGCGTCTACCGCACCGACGAGCTCGAGCGGCTGCGCGAAGACTGGCCGGCGTGATCGTCCTCGACGCGAGCGTGCTGATCGCCCACCTGGACGGCGGCGACCGACACCACGCCGACGCGCAGAGCCTGCTCGAGGCCAACAGCCAAGAGCCGCTGAGAGCCAGCCCGATCACACTCGCCGAGACACTCGTATCCCCCGCGCGCGCAGGACGCCTCGCCGACGCCGAAACGGCCCTGCAACGGCTGGGTGTGGAAGAGCTGGCACTCGGCGAGAACGCCCCTAGCCGATTGGCGCAGCTACGCACCGACACCGGCCTCAAGATGCCCGACTGCTGCGTACTGCTCGCAGCCCAAAACCACGACGCCCACATAGCCAGCTTCGACACCAGCCTCCTCAAAGCCGCGCACAAGCTCGGACTGGCGACGGCCGGGTGAGCGCATCCAGGGGCATGCGGTCGCTTGCGGCGGCGGCACGGTCGTACCTATGATGGGCAGTGGGATGGCCCAACGTGGACTCGTGCGACGGCCCTGCCGCGGGATCGTCCTGGTGGTGTGTCTTGCCGCGCTCGCGGGGCCGGCGCCCGCGGTCGCCGAGATCGGCTACGCCGGCCAGTTCGGTGGTCCGGGCACGGGTGCCGGCCAGTTCACGAATGTGGCCAGCCTGACGCTCGACTCCGCGGGCGACGTGTACGTGGTCGACGGCGACAACGTCAGCACGGTGCGCGTCCAGAAGTTCGGGCCCGACGGGGCGTTCAAGGCGACGTTCGGCAG
>CBFGZN010000339.1:0-1898 GCA_965653255.1 uncultured Solirubrobacterales bacterium
CGCCCTCCTGAACCGCGACCTCGTAATCCTGGGACGTGCCCATCGACAGTCGCGCGAGCCCGTGCTCGGCGGCGAGCTCGGCGAGACGGGCGAAGTGCCGGCGGTTGTCCTCGGCGCGCTCGACGAACGGCGGCATCGTCATCAGCCCGCCGACCGGCGCCGGACAGGCCGCAATGAATGCGGCTAGCTCACTCGGCGCGACACCGGCCTTGCCCTCCTCCCCGGCGACGTTGACCTGAATCAGCACCTCGCGAGCAGGGTGGCGCTCGAGCTGGGCCAGCGCCGACTCCGAGGCGACCGAGTGGATCAGGCGGGCGATCGGAGCGATCTCCCTGACCTTGCGGCTCTGCAGGGTGCCGATGAAGTCCCAGCCGGCGAACAGCTCGCCATGAGCGGCGTGCTTGGCGGCCAGCTCCTGGGCACGGTTCTCGCCGACGATCTCGATCCCGGCATCGGCGAGCCTCGGGAGCTCGTCGAGCGGGACATACTTGATCGCGGCCAGCAGCTCGACCTCGGCTGGATCGCGCCCGGCCGCGGCGATCCGCTCGCGGACGCGCTCGATGTTCGCGCGAACGACAGCCGAGTCGATGCCGGTGAACTGGCGGGTCACGTCCCCTCCCGGGCGATCTCGAGCGCGACGCGCAACTCGTCTTCGCGACCGTCGATCTCGCCGTCGAGCTTGCGCGCCAGCGTCTCCTCCAGCGCCCGCCCGAGCGCCGGCGACTCGCGCAAGCCCGCCGCGAGCAGGTCGGCACCGGTGATCTCGAGTCGCACCCCGCTCAGTCGCGACACGAAGTCGAGAATCGGCTCCGCCGGGGCGCCCAACGCCAATGCCAACGCCAGCGCCTCTGACGGCTCTCCTTCAAGCAGCGCACGCAGCTGGGACGACCGCAGATCGTCGCGCAGCGCCTCGGCGAGCTCCGGCGCTCGCTCCGCGGCGCGCAGTACGGCGTCGCGCTCATACGCCGCCAACCCCAGCCGGTCGATCCAGGCGGCAAGACCTTCGCGATCCCCGTCGGGATGCGGCGCCCCTGAATCCGCCGCGACACTGCCTCGGACGGCCGAGCCATCCGTGGCCAACGCAGCGAGAGCTGCCAAGGTCGGATCGGCGCCAGTCTCAGCGGCGCCCAGCTTCGCCGACGCCATCAGCTCGGGGTCGGCGTGCAGATCGGGGTGCAGCGCACGGTCGATGCCAAGATCGCGCAGCAGCGCGACCGCGCGCGGCGCCTCGTCCTCCGCAAGCAGGTCGATCAGCTCGTCGCGGATCCGCGATCCAGAGACGGTTTTCAGGGCGCCGTCGGCGACCGCGGCGCGCGCCCAACGCTCTGTGTCGCCCTCCAGCGCGAACCCCAGGCGTGCCGCGTACCGTACGGCGCGGAGCAGCCGGGTCGGATCGTCGCTGAAGCTGGCTGGGTGGAGGACGCGGATCAGGCCGCTCTCGAGATCCTCGCGACCGCCGTGTGGATCCTCGAGCGCCACCCCAGCGTCCGTTCCCTGGTCTGCCGCGCCCTCACCCGCCACCGTGCCGAGGTCGAGCGCGATCGCGTTAATCGTGAAGTCGCGTCGAGCCAGGTCCTCGGCCAAGGTCGCCGGCTTGACGTCGGGCAGCGCGCCGGGAGTGGGGTAACTCTCGCGCCGCGCCCGTGCCAGGTTGACGATGTCGATGTCGCGGATGACCACCGTCGCTGTCCCGAACCGCTCGTGCGCGGTGACTTCACCGTCGAGCGCCTCCGCCAACAGCGCCGCGACCGCCTCCGCGTCGCCCTCGACGGCGATGTCGATGTCGAGCGGCTCACGTCGCAGCAGCAGATCGCGCACGGCGCCGCCGACGAGGTAGCAGGCCTCCACGCCGCCCAGCGCCGGCAGGATGCGATCCATCTCGCGCAGCGCCCGCAGGC
>CBFGZN010000340.1:0-1891 GCA_965653255.1 uncultured Solirubrobacterales bacterium
AAAGACGACGACCGCCTCGGCCACATCAAATTCTTCTCGCAGCACCGCCACGTCGGGCTCGACATGTACCTGCTCACGCAGGACCTCAACAACATCGACCGCCAGGTCCGCGCTCTGCTCGAGTACCACATCACCCTTCGCAACCTGCGTCGAATGAAGCTGATGGGGATCCCCGTCTCTCCCATCAACCTCTTCCTCGCCGTCTGGCATTGGCACTCCGGGTCCAAAGCGATCGTCAAGCGCGAGCTGTTCCCGCTGAACTGGCGCAAGAAGCTCTACGACACCCACGGCTATGCCCCGCCTGCAGAGCGCGATAGCGAGGCGATCTGGCTCCCCCGCACCTTCGAGCCTGGCGATGGCGGCCGCGAGCGCGAGCAGCCGGCGTAGCCGTGCTGCCGCGCCGCGCCCGCCGCAGTCTGTCCGTGTGTCGGCCACGCTTCCTCAGGGCGCAGCCCGCGGGGCTTCACGCCGTCGACCAAGCCGACGCTTCTCGGGGCTCCCCTGCCCCGCCGCCGTCACCGAGCTTTTCCGCCGTTTGAACACGCCGACCGGGGCTGCCACCCCGGCCGGCGCACTGCAACCCCGTGAGAGCCCTGTCAGACGCTCTGGAGGCCGTCGATGGACGATACCCACGATGCGCGCGCCGCGCGAGCGGCGCGCCCTCTTGTCCTAAATAGGGAAAGGTCAGCAACCGGGGCTTCTGAGAGCAAGCCGCCGCTGGCGTGCAAGCGGCCTGCGAGAGGCATGGTGTGGCTCCTCGCTGACGGTCGCACGGCTCCCGTCCGGTGCGGTCGTTCGAATAGCTGCGAGTACTGCGCGTGGCTGTCGTCGGTCGAGAACTCGATAGTTGTCGGTCTCGACGCCAAGGCCGAGCAACCCACGGTGGGACTCACGCTGACGACTCACCGCCCTGATTTCGACATGGCGCGCTTTCGTCTTGCGACTGCCGATCTGTTTCGGTGGCTTCGCAAGATGGAGGGTCGTCAGATCGAGTATCTCGGTTTGATGGAGTGGACCACCGGCAAAAAGACCTCCGGTAAGCGTCCACACATGCACGCCCTTTTGAAGGGTCTCGATCCCGGACGCGCTGAGGAGTTGGAGCCGTTGGTTTCGGCTCGTTGGAAGTCGCTTACTGAGGGTGCTTGGGTCGTTGACTGTCGCCCTTTGCGCACGCCCGGTGGAGCGATCGCCTACATGGTCGGCCACCACCACAAGCGCGACCAGGCTCCACCGATCGGCTTCCGCGGCAAGCGCATTCGTCCGTCGAAGGGCTATTTCACCCGTCCGGTCGCCGAGATCCGCGAAGAGGCCAAAATGACCATGCGCGAGGGGGCAGCCAAGAGCGCGACGCTCCGCGCGCTCACCGACTCAGATGTACCCGACGACCTGGTGGACGACGTGCTCGACCAGCTCGTCCGCGACCGGCTGTCTCAACCGCCGCCGAAGCTGCTTCGGGAGAAGGATGAGCGGCCGCGTGAGGTCGAGCGGATGCGACGGGCGATGCGAGGAAGGTGAGCGGCCGGCCGCGCGCGTTCTGGAGGGAAGGGCGGCCGACCGCCGTGCCGGACGTTAGCTAAGCGGTTTGCCGGAACGCCCTGCGCGCTCCATCTCTTCGATCAGGCTCGACCCGAACTGGGCGGCCACGGCTGCTCGCGCTAGTTGGTCCGGACCTGAGTTGAGCAGCTCCAGCAGGTCGGCTAGGAGGTCTTCTCGCTCCTGTCCGACGACACGTGACGCGTAGAGGTCGATCGCTTCCTTGAGTTCTTGATCTGTGATCCGGATCATGAGGCCGCGAAAGGGCCGGCCCCCCGCCGTCCAAATTGTCAAGAGATGGGGTGGCGGGGGACCGGTCGAACGAGAACATAGCAATGCAGGTGGCGGTCTCCACTTT
>CBFGZN010000341.1:0-1882 GCA_965653255.1 uncultured Solirubrobacterales bacterium
CCGAGATCGACAAGCGCGTCGAGGACGCCGCGAAGATCCTCGACCTCACCGAGCACCTCGACCGCAAGCCGGCCAACCTCTCCGGCGGCCAGCGCCAGCGCGTCGCGATGGGCCGGGCGATCGTCCGCGACCCTTCCGCCTACCTGATGGACGAGCCGCTGTCGAACCTCGACGCCAAGCTGCGCGTCCAGATGCGCACCGAGGTGTCGCGGATCCAGAACCGCACCGACACCCCGACGATCTACGTCACCCACGACCAGACCGAGGCGATGACGCTCGGCGACCGCGTCGCGGTGATGCGCGCCGGCGTCCTGCAGCAGGTCGACACGCCGATGGAGCTCTACAACCGGCCGAAGAACCTCTTCGTAGCCGGCTTCATCGGTTCGCCGGCGATGAACTTCATGCCGGCGACGGTCGAGGGCGACACCGTCAAGCTGCCGATGGTCGACGTGCGGCTGCCGGACGAGCTGCGCGAGCGCGTGGGGGTCGGGGGCGAGGGCGGCAGCCGCGAGCTGATCGCCGGCATCCGGCCCGAGAACTTCGAGGACGCCTCGCTGCTTGGTGACGACACGCTGCGCCGCGGCGCCTCCTTCAAGGCGAAGATCGACCTGATCGAGTCGATGGGCTCGGAGATCTACGCGCACTTCAGCGTCAGCTCCGACAAGAGCATCGAGTCCGACGAGCTGCGCGAGCTCGCCGAGGACTCCGGCGCCGGCGAGGTCCCCGGCGGTGGCCAAGAGGGCGACATCGTCGCCCGCCTCTCAGCCGAGTCCCGCGTCAAGAAGGGCGACGAGGCCGACATCTTCATCGACGCCTCCCACATCCAGCTCTTCGACCCGTCGGACGGGTCGTCGCTGACCGCCTAGCGCAGCGCACGCAGCTCGGCTGAGGTTGCCTTGCGGAGGTCGAGGTCGTGGCCGATCTCGGGGATGACCTCGGTGACGTAGGCGTCGATGTCGGGTTGGGATTGGGCGCGGGCGACGGCGACGCGGTGGTGGCCGTCCTCGACGAAGTGGGCGTTGGCGATTCGGTAGACGCGGATTGGGGGCATCGACTCGCCGCGGCGCTTTGCGGTGGCGATTCGCTCGAAGCGGCCGCGGGGGCGGCTGGAGGTGGGGCGGAAGCCGCGGTCGAACTCGCGGCCGCGGTCGACCGTTCCGACGATCGAGTCGAGTGGGATCGACTTCAAGCCGAGGCGGCGCTCGCCGACACGGCCGAGTGCTTCGACGACCTCCTCGAACGGGAGGATCGCGACCTTCGCGCCCGGCTTGCCCTTGAGACGGTTGGCGAGGCGGGCGAGCGCTCGTCGCCGCCGTGCGCGAGAGAAGTCGAACTGCGCGTCGGTCTGTGGGAAGCCGGTGTCCTTGGGCACTGAGGCTTCACTACCCGGCTGGTGTGCGAGGGTACCCGGCCGATGGCGCGCTGCTTCGTCACTCGCGAGATTCCTGGGACCGCCGTCGAGCGGCTGGCGGCCGAGCACGAGGTTGAGGTCTGGCCGGAGCGGTTGCCACCGACACGCGAGCAGCTGCGCGAGCGGGCTGCCGGGGTCGAGGGGCTGCTTTGCATGCTCACCGATCCGGTCGATCGCGAGCTGTTCGAGGCTGCACCCGACTTGCGCGCGGTGTCGACCTACGCTGTCGGCACCGACAACATCGACCTCGCGGCAGCCAGCGAGCGGGGCATCCCAGTCGGCCACACGCCGGACGTCCTGACCGAGACGAGCGCCGACCTCGCGCTCGCACTGATGCTCGCCGCGATGCGCCGCATCCCGGAGGGCGATGCCGAGGTGCGCGCGGGGGAGTGGCTGACCTGGGAGCCGGCGCGGCTGCTCGGCCACGACCTCCACCGCGCGACCGTCGGGATCGTCGGCTGCGGCAAGATC
>CBFGZN010000342.1:0-1875 GCA_965653255.1 uncultured Solirubrobacterales bacterium
GACTGGTCATTTGGCTCGCGGGGCGCGTGGCCTCGCCTGGTCCCCCGACAGCCGCTGGATTGCCTACATCGGTCTGAGCGGCGCGTCGTTCCGCGGCGCCAAGCTCGCGGGCGCGCGCCTGGCGTTCGTGCAGCAGCCCGACGAGTTCTTCGACCTCGACTACGACCGGCCGAAGTCGATCGGCAAGCTGCGCGGCTTCCAGGGCAACTTCGGGGTGTTCGTGCGCTCCTACACCTACATCTGCTCGCTCGGCGGCGAGGGGCTGCGCGAGGCGTCCGAGACGGCGGTGCTGAACGCCAACTACCTGCGCGCGCTGCTGGCCGAGCCGGACGTCGCCGAGTACCTGCCGATCGCCTTCGACCGGATCTGCATGCACGAGTTCGTGCTGTCGGGGCGCGGGGCGAAGGAGAAGCTGGGCATCCGGACCCTGGACATCGCAAAGCGGATGCTCGACCACGGGGTGCATCCGCCGACGGTCTACTTCCCGCTGCTGGTCGAAGAGGCGCTGATGATCGAGCCGACCGAGACGGAGACGAAGGAGACGCTGGACGACTTCGCGGGTGTGGTTCGGGCGATCTTGGTCGAGGCGGCTGAGGATCCCGAGATTGCGCGGAATGCGCCGTATACGACGTCTGTTCGCCGCCTTGATGAGGCTGGCGCCGCGAAGAATCCGGTCGTACGTCAAGCGGGGTAGGGAGCGCCCGGATGACGATGTCCTCGGAGACTTGAGAACCGTCTCCGAGGACATCGTCATCCGACCGCGCGAGCGCCGTGGTTCACGTTTATCAGCGCGGCAGGTGGGGGAGGACACGGGCCGAGGGAGCACATGGCCATCTGCAAGAGGGACATTTGAAGGCGTTCGCTTTGAGAGCCGCGCTTGCGTTCGCGGCGTGCGTGTCCATCACCGCTGTTGTCGTTCCAGTAGCTAGCGCCGCCGACATCTACAGCTACGCAAATGGTTGCTACGCGTTGCGCGATGCGAATACGGGGCGTTTCGTCACGAAGGATGCGCTCGGGTATCCGGTGAACGCGCAGAGCGTGGCGGCGGCGACGCCGTTCCGTTTGAAGGCGAGCGCGCTTGGTAGGTATCTGCTTTACGGACCCGATGCGCGGACGCCGGCGGCTGGACTGCTGGGAACCGTGGCGCCGATCGCGACACCAGGTCCGACGGCGGACTGGCGGGTGGTCGACGGCGGCGCGACGTTGCGGCTGACCAACCTGTCTTCGGGCAAGAGCCTGGGCGTTGACGCGCTCGGCCGGCTCGCTCAGGTGGCATCGACGGCGCCGCGCTGGACGTTCGAGCCGGCGACCGGTTGCGCTGAGTTTCCGGAGATCGAGGTCAACGTGACGGGGGAGCCGTTCAAGGGGGAGAGCCCGACGGCGCCGGTAAGGGGGTTCCTCGACGACCACATCCATCTGGGTGGGTTCCAGTTCCTTGGTGGGCGGTTCCACTGTGGGCGGCCGTGGAGCCCGTATGGGGTGACGGTGGCGATGCGGGACTGTGTCGACCATGTCGGCAATGGGGTCGGGGCGGTGGCGGAGAACTTCTTCGCCTTCGGGTCGCCGGTCGGAACGCACAGCACGGATGGCTGGCCGAGCTTCGCGGGCTGGCCGCGCGACGAGTCGCTGACCCATGAGGGGACTTACTGGAAGTGGATCGAGCGGGCGTGGCGATCGGGGCTGCGGATCATGGTCAACGATCTGGTCGAGAACCGGGCGCTGTGCGAGATCTATCCGCTCAAGCAGAACAACTGCAACGAGATGGCGAGCGCGTACCGGCAGGCCGAGGACATGCATGCGCTGGTCGACTACATCGACGCTCAGTTCGGCGGTCCTGGCAAGGGGTTCCTGCGGATCGTCGACGACCCGACCGAG
>CBFGZN010000343.1:0-1866 GCA_965653255.1 uncultured Solirubrobacterales bacterium
CGCGCCGCCGGGGTCGGCGCGCCGAAGGCGTAGCGGCAAGGCGCGCCGATTCCCCGGCGGCGCAGGCGGCCCGCTTGCGGGCCGCCTGCGAAGATGTAGGGAAAGTTCTCACAGCAAGTTGGGCTGTTCAAAGTTTCTGTGCGTCTTCAAGGCGGCCCGAAACGGTATTTGTCAAGTCAAATTGAGACGGTTTGTGCCTGTGTTGTTGGCTGGTTGATCCAGGCTTGCTCGGGGAGTTGGGGTGCGCGGGGCCGGCGGGTGAAGCGGTCGGGGTGTTGCGTGTAGGCGGTGTCCAAGGTGACCTGGCGCTGCCGGCGGATCTGGTCGGCGGTGCCGTAGTGCACGGACGCCGGCGTATGCCAGCCGATCCCGGAGTGCCGGTGCTCGTGGTTGTAGGAGGTGAAGAATTCATCGCAGAACGCGCGGGCGTCGGCGAGGGATCCGAACCGGTCCGGGAAGTCGGGCATGTATTTCATGGTTTTGAACTGGGCTTCGGAGTACGGATTGTCGTTCGACGTATGCGGTCGGGAATGCGAACGCAGCACACCGAGGTCGATCAGCATCTCCGACACCGGTTTCGAGGTCATGGCGCCACCGCGGTCGGCGTGAATGGTGTGTGGCTCGATCCCGTTCCGGGTGACCGCGGCGGCGAGGAAATCGCGGGCCACGACCGCGTCCTCAGCCGCGGCGACGAGCCAGCCGGTGACGTACCGGGAGAAAATATCGATGACGACATAGCATTTGTACCAGACGCCTTTGATCGGTCCTTTCAACGCGGTGATGTCCCAGGACCACACCTGCGACGGGCCGGTCGCGACCAGTTCCGGACGCACCCGCGGCGGATGCGTGGCCTGCCGGCGTCGTTCCCGGCTCTGCCCGGCCGCCCGCGCGATCCGATACATCGTGGACATCGAGCACCAGTAACGGCCCTCGTCGAGCTCCCGCGCCCAGACCTGCGGGATCGCCAGGTCCGCATGGGCGGGCGCGTTCAGCACCGCCAGGACCTGCTCGCGTTCCGCGAGGCTGAGCGCTTGCGGGGGCGGGGTCCGCGGCAGCCACGGCCCGTGCCGCCGCCCGACCGGCTTCGCCTTGCGGTAATACGTCGCCCGCGAGATCCCGGTCAACGTGCACGCCCGTTGCACCGATATCTCGGCAGCGCGTAAATCCTCGAACGTAGTGGTCAGGATTACTTCGGCGGCGTCCGATCGTCCGCGCTCTCGGACAGTTCTTCCAAGAGCGCGTGCGCTTTTCCCATAATGTCCAACGCCATGCGGGTTTTCTTCAAATCCGCCTGCAGTTTCTCGTTCTGCCGACGCAGTTTCTCCAACTCGATCTGCTCGCTGCTCTTTTTCGACCGCCCGGCCGCAGCTGTCCCGGAACCCGTCTCCCCGCCGTCGGGTTTACCGAGCAGTCCGGCGTCACGAGCCCGCGTCCACTCGATGATGTGCGACGAATACAAGCCCTCCCGCCGCAACAACGCGCCTTTCTCCCCATTCGGGGCGTTCTCGTACTCAGCGACCATCGCAAGTTTGTACGCCGGGCTGAACACCCGCCGCGACGGCCTCGGCGCCGGATCGCCGACCGACGGTGGCTGCTTGTCAGAAGAAGTGGACACGTACACAAGGATCTCCGATCCCCGTCCTCAGGTCAGCACCCCTACTCACATGGGGTGTCTCACACGATCTTGACCGAGAGGGGAGATCGTCGTAGGCGGCATGTAAGTCATTTGAGTCCCCGTCCGTAATGGCAGCGTCGCTGGCTACCGATCGGAGCGGGTTAGGGCGACTTGAGGGTACGGCTTGACCTTCGTTTGGTGAGGACGGCGTGCTCGGTACTTCTTGCGCGCGCCGTTCGCAGACCAGCCAG
>CBFGZN010000344.1:0-1840 GCA_965653255.1 uncultured Solirubrobacterales bacterium
CGTGGGGGTCGGTGACGACCGTTGCGCGACCGGAGCCCTCGGCGCCGGCCTGCGCCAGCTCGACCGCGGCGGCCGTCGGCGCGAGATCGGCGGGGCTGGCTACGACGACGTCGACGCCGGCCTTCGCGCCGAGCACCATCAGTGACGCCGCGACGTTATTGCCGTCGCCGACGTAGGCGAGCCGCAGGCCGTCGAGCGTGCCGAAGCGCTCCTGCAGCGTGAGCAGGTCGGCGAGCGCCTGGCAGGGATGGTGGTCGCGCGTGAGCATGTTCACGACCGGCACCGTGCCGTGCTCGGCGAGCTCCTCGAGTGGCGCGTGGTCGCCGGTGCGAATGCCGATCGCGTGGACGAAGCGCGACAGGACCATCGCCGTGTCGCGCGGGGACTCGCCGCGCGAGAGCTGCAGCTCGTCGCCGCGCAGCACGACCGGTGTGCCTCCGAGCTCGGAGACGCCGACCTCGAACGAGACCCGCGTTCGCGTCGACGGTGCCTCGAAGACCAGCGCGACGCTCTTGCCGGCGAGCGCATCCGAGGCCAGGCGGTCGGCCTTGAGCTCGGCGGCGCGGCCGATCAGTGCGAGCAGCTCGCCGCGCGTAAGCTCGGCGCCGGTCAGGAAATGACGAGTCACCCCGGCATCGTATTGCGGCTTCTTACCTGGAACCTCTTCCATGGGCGCGACTTCCCACCGAATCGCGAGCTGCTGACTTGGCGGTCGAAGTGGCTGCGTCGCGATGAGTGCGACGCCACCCATGTTCAGGTCAACAGATCGCTGCGCGCGGAGCTCGCCACCCGTCTCGCTGGCTGGGAGTGGGACGTCGCCTTGTTGCAGGAGGCGCCGCCGCGCTGGCTGACCGCTCTGGAGCGCGCGACCGGCGCAGCCGGCGTCCGCGACCTGACCTCGCGCAACTCCCTGTCGTCGCTGCGCGCCCGTCTCGCCGAATGGAACCCGGACCTGATCGGCTCGAACGAGGGCGGCTCGAACATGCTGCTCGTCCGGCCGCCGGCGCGGATCGTCGCGACGCGGGCCGAGACGCTCGCGACGCGGCCGGAGCGGCGGCGTCTGCTGATGGCGCGACTGGAGCTGTCGGAGGAACGCCGGCTCGTCGTCGCCTGCATGCACCTGTCGGTGCCGAGCACCGGCCGTGGGAGGGCCGAGGCGTTGCACGCTGCCGCGCTCGCAGCGAAGTGGGCCAAAGGCGACCCGCTGGTCTTCGGCGGCGACCTCAACCTGCGCCCGGCCGACCACCGCGCCGCCTTCGACGACCTGAGCGAGCGCTTCGGCCTCGGTGCGCCGACCGCACCGCGCGCGATCGACCACCTGCTCGCCCGCTCGCTCGACGTCGTCGCGCCGCCGACGGCCTTGGCCGGCGCCGAGCGGGAGGTTCCCGGGCCGGACGGGCTGGCGATCAGGCTGTCCGACCACGCCCCGGTCGTCGCCTCGTTCGGCCTGCGATAGTCCAGTCGCAGACTGGCGAACCGATTCGGACCAGGAGGCAGTTCAGACATGGCGGAGCAAGGGCGCGACGGCGCGGGACGCAAGACAGGCGGAACCTCGAAGAAGGCCGCGACCGGCGGCGTCGGCGATCTGCGCGAGGCGCTCCATGGTCTGATCGACCCGCTCGGAATGGTGATGCTCACGCGCGAGCGGATCGAGGATGCGCTCAACGACGCCGTCAGTCGTGGCCGGGTCACCGCCGACGACGCCCAGGACCTCGTGACCAGCCTGATCGAACGCGGGCGGCGCCAGACCAACGACGGGCTCGGCGAGCTCGAGGAGCTGCTTGGCGAGCTCGAGGAGCTGCTGCGGGAACTGCGCGACGGACTGCTGGACGCCGTGCTG
>CBFGZN010000345.1:0-1804 GCA_965653255.1 uncultured Solirubrobacterales bacterium
CCGGGCGCCTCATAGGCACGGGCGAGCGGCGAGCCGATCATCACCGCGTCAGCACCGCAGGCAAACGCCTTCGAGATGTCACCGCCGTTGCGCATTCCGCCGTCGGCGATCACCTTGACGTACTCGCCGGTCTCGAGCATGTGCTGCGAGCGGGCGGCCGCCACGTCGGCGATCGCCGTCGCCTGAGGCACGCCGATGCCGAGCACACCGCGCGTCGTGCAGGCGGCGCCGGGACCAACGCCGACGAGCACCGCGGCAGCGCCGGTGCGCATCAGGTGAAGACCGGTCGAGTAGGAGGCGCAGCCGCCGACCACCACCGGGACGTCCGGCGGGACTTCCTCGCGGATGAACTCCTTGAGGTTGAGCGGCGGGCGCTCCTCGTCGGTCGAGACGTGCTCGGCAGAGATGACCGTCCCCTGGATGATCAGGACGTCGATCCCGGCCTCGATCGTCGTCTCGTAGTACTCGCGCACCCGCTGCGGGGTCAGCGACGCGGCGCAGACGACGCCCATGTCCTTGATCTCGCGGATCCGCTTGGCGATCAGCTCTTTCTTGACCGGCTCCTGGTAGATCCGCTGCATCTCGGCGGTCGCCTCGTCCTTCTCGAAGCCGCTGATCCGCTCGAGCTGCTCCTCGGCGTCGTCGTAGCGACAGAAGACTCCCTCGAGATTGAGCACGGCGAGGCCGCCGAGACGGCCGATTTCACCCGCGGTACGCGGCGACACGACGCCGTCCATCGCCGAGGCGAGCAGCGGCAGCTCGAAGCGGTAGTTGCCGAGCGTCCAGGTGATGTCGATGTCGTCGGGGTCCCGCGTGCGGCGCGAGGGGACGATGGCAATGTCATCGAAGCCGTAGGCCCTGCGGCCCTTCTTGCCTCGACCGATCTCGATCTCCATGGCGTGAATCCTAGGTTCGACGACGGACGAAACCCGAGGTTACAGACCGGCTAACCGATCTCGAGCGCGGGCGCGTCGAGCGCCTGCAACTCGACCTCGGCGGCCAGTCGGTCGACCTCACGCGGGTCGATCACGCCGGCACCGAAGTGCTGCGTCGACTCGGCGCCGCAGGCGACGCCGAAGCGCAAGCACTCGTCATCGGGCAGGCCGTCGTAGCGACCGGCGACGTAGCCGGCGAGGAAGGCATCGCCGGAGCCGACCGAGGACACCGGCTCGAGCGGCTCGAGCGTCGCGCGTGTCAGCCGGCGCGGGCGCGTCGCGTCGTTCTCGTCGCCGTGGAGCGCGAGGCAGCCATCGGCGAGCGTCACGATCGCCTCGCGGGCGCCGAGCTCGACCATCTCCGGCAGCGCTGTGCGGCGGTCTTCGTCGTCGGAGAACTCGTGGCCGACGAGCTCCTCGGCCTCGTTCTCGTTCGGCGCGATCACGCTCGGCTGGGCGCGCACGGCGAGCCGCAGCGCCTCACCCTCGCAGTCGAGCACCGTGGTGACCCCGAGCCGGCGCAGCTCGCCGACGAGCCGCTCGTAGAGGCCCGGCTCGACCCCACGCGGCAGGCTGCCGCTGAAGACGCACATCGCCGCCCCCTGGGCGAGATAGAGCAGCTTGTCGACGAACAGCTCGAGCTCGGCCTCCGAGACCGACGGGCCACGCTCGTTGATCTCGGTCTGCTCGCCGGAGGTCGGGTCGACGACCGCCGTCGAGGTCCGCGACTCCTCGCGGATCCGGACGAAGTCGCTGAGGATCGCCTCGTCGGTCAGCTGCTCGACGATCCGGCTGCCGGTGTGACCGCCGGCGAACCCGGTCGCGATCACCGGCCGCCCGAGCGACTTCAGCGCGCGCGCCACGTTGAC
>CBFGZN010000346.1:0-1796 GCA_965653255.1 uncultured Solirubrobacterales bacterium
CGATGGGCGGGCTGCCGGAGCTGCTTGGCGAGGGGCGGTGTGTGTCAGTGGGGGACATACCGGCCTTCGCGGCGCGGGTCACCGCGCTCTGGGCTGATCCGGCCGCGCGCGCAGCGGAGGGCGATGCTTTGATCGCCAGGGCGCGCGAGCGCCACTCGCGCGAGCGCTACACGCAGGACCTGCTGGGGCTCTACCACGACGTCTCGGGCTAGCGAGCGGCGAGCCGCTGGCGCCACCAGTCGAGCGTGTCGCGCACCGTCTGCTCGAGCGCGATCTCGGGCTGCCAGCCGGTCGCCGCGGTCAGCCGGTCGTGGCTGCCGCACATGTCGCGTGCGTCGTTGGCGCGCAGCCGCGCGGGATCGACCTCGTGGTGGACCGGGATCCGCGCGTGCTGGGCGACCAGCTCGACGAGCTCGGCGACCGAGGCGGAGCGGCCGCTGCAGACGTTGAACGCCCCGCCGTCGAGCTTCGCCGCGAGCGCGTAGGCGCGCACGACGTCGCGGACGTCGGTGAAGTCGCGCCGCGACTCGGGGTTGCCTGTGCGCAGCGTCATCTCCGCCTGGCCTCCCACCTCGGCCTCGGCGACCTGGCGGGCGAGCGAGCTGACCACGTACTCGTCGCGCTGACCGGGACCGGCATG
The DNA here is from genome assembly GCA_965653255.1 of uncultured Solirubrobacterales bacterium. GTDB lineage: Bacteria > Actinomycetota > Thermoleophilia > Solirubrobacterales > Thermoleophilaceae > JAAYBF01. Next base: position 641 of record CBFGZN010000346.1, read on the forward strand.
GTTGAACGGTCGCAACCGCACCGCGCGCATCCCGAACGCCTCCGCGTACTGGCGGCCGAGCATGTCCGACGCAGCTTTGCCAACCGCGTAGGGGTTGCCTGGCTCGAGCGGCTGGTCCTCGGCGATCGGCAGCGCCGGTGCGTCGCCATACACCTGACCCGAGCCGACGAGCACGACCGCGGCCTGGGGCGCCTCGTAGCGGGTGGCCTCGAGCAGGTTGAGCGTCATCGCGACGTTGGTCAGCAGTCCCTGGTCGGGACGGTCCCAGGACTGGCTCGGCGAGCTGAACGCGGCGAGGTGGTAGATCGCGGCGGGCTGGAGCTCGGCGACCGCTGTGCGAACCGCCGCCGCATCCTCGAGATCGAGCTCGGAGCTCGGCGGCGCGACTGCGCCGTCGCCGAGCAGCTCGACGAGATAGCGCCCCGCGAATCCGCTGCCCCCTGTCACGAGCGCTGCGGTCACGCGCGGCGCTCCCGGAAGTACTGGCGCGCCACCCCCGCGACGAAGCGCGGGTTCGAGCGTAGGTAGCGCGGCAGCTGGCGCCGCGGCTCCTGGACGACGCGGTGGGCCCACTCGAGGCCGCGGTCCTGCATCCAGCGCGGTGCTTGCGCGACGCGGTCGGCGTGGAAGTCGAACGCCGCGCCGACGCCGCAGAGGACCGGCGCTTCGAGCTGTGGCCGCAGCCGCGCCATCCAGCGCTCTTGCTTCGGCATCCCGAGCCCGACCCAGACGACGTCGGGCTCGTCGGCGTTGATCCGCGCGGCGATCGCGCGGTCGTCGTCGGCCGACGGCTCGCGGTGCGGCGGCGACCAGTCGCCGACGATCCGCAGGTCCGGGTTGTCGCGCAGCAGGTTGGCCTTCAGCGCCGCGAGCGCGTCGTCGTCGTGGCCGCCGTAGAGCCAGACACGCTGGCCGCGGCGGGCGGCATGCGCGCAGTGGCGATGCATCAGGTCCGGGCCGTAGACGCGGCTGTGCAGCTTCTCGCCGTCGCCGAGCAGGTTCGCCGCCCAGACGACCGGCATCCCGTCTGGGACCGTCAACGTCGCCTCGCGCAGCGCGGCCATCAGCAGCGAGTCGTCCTGGGCGGTGACCAGCGACATCGCCGGCGCTGCGCAGACCCAGCCGCGCTCGCGCCGCTCGACCATCGCGTCGATCA
>CBFGZN010000347.1:0-1780 GCA_965653255.1 uncultured Solirubrobacterales bacterium
CAGGTGACCGTCCTTGGTGACGTGACCGACCAGGATGACGGTCATCTCGCGCAGGTTGAGCGCGATGGCCTCCGAGATCCCGCGCTCCTCCGCGAGCGTCGGGGCGTTGACGTCGTTGACCTCCTCCTCGGTGTGGCCAGCGAGCACGCCCTTGAGCACCTGGACGGTGATCAGGCGCGTGTCGCGCTCGGCGGGCCGGCCGAGGACGGCGACCTCAACGGCGTCGACGGACGTCCCTTCGCTAAGCGTCGCGGCGATCTTGCCGAGGTTCGCGGCGAGCGGCAGGAACGGCCCGAGCGCCTCGAGGTCCTCCCCCGCCACCGCCGGCGCGTTGACCGCACTCGTCACAGTGCCGCCGGTCAACGCCGCAACGACCTGCTCGGCAGCCTGGTAACCGGCGCGGTCGGTCGCCTCCGCCGTCGACGCGCCGAGATGCGGCGTGACGACGACGTTGGGATAGCCGAACAGCGGGTGGTCGGTGATCGGCTCGGACTGGAAGACGTCGAGCGCGGCGCCGCCGACCTTGCCCGAGTCGAGCGCCGCCTGCAAGTCCTCGTCGACTAGCAGCGGCCCGCGAGCGACGTTGAGGATCCGCACGCCGTCCTTCATCTTCGCGAATGCCTCAGCGTTCAGCCAGCCCTCGGTTTCCGGCGTCTTCGGCAGATGGATCGTCAGGAAGTCAGCCTTCGCGTAGACGTCGTCGGCGCTGCCCGCACGCTCGACGCCGAGCTCGCGGAAGCGCTCCTCGGCGATGAACGTGTCGAAGGCGATCACGTTCATGCCGAAGCCGCGTGCCCGCTGGGCGACGAGCTGGCCGATGCGGCCGAAGCCGAGGATCCCAAGTGTCTTCTCGTAGAGCTCGGTGCCGCTGTACTTCGAGCGGTCCCAGGCGCCGCCGACCAGCGACGCGTGCGCCTGCGGGACGTTGCGCGCGAGCGCGAGCAGCAGCGCCATCGTGTGCTCGGCGGCCGTGACGACGTTCGACTGCGGCGCGTTCGCGACGACGATGCCGCGGCGGGTGGCCGCCGGGATGTCGACGTTGTCGACGCCGACGCCGGCGCGGCCGACGGCCTTGAGGTTGTCGGCCTTCTCGAGCAGCTCAGGCGTCAGCTTGGTCGCCGAGCGGATCAGGATGCCGTCGAACTCGCCGATCCTGCGCTCGAGCTCGCCGTCCTCCCAGTCGGCGCCCAGCTCCACCTCGAGCCCGGCGTCGCGCAGCAGTTGGACGCCAGAGTCCCCGATCTTCTCCTTGACGAGCACCTTCATCGGGTGACCTCCCCCACGTTCTCGATGGTCCAGTCGATGCAAGCGGTCAGCGCCTCGACGTCCGCCGGCTCGATCGCCGGGAACATCCCGATCCGCAACTGGTTGCGTCCGAGCTTGCGGTAGGGCTCGGTGTCGAGGATGCCGTTGGCACGCAGCGTTGCGGCAATCGCCGCGGCGTCGATGTGGTCGCCGAAGTCGATCGTGCCGACGACCAGGGAGCGCTTCGCCGGATCGGTCACGAACGGCGTCGCGTGCTCGGACGCATCGGCCCAGTCGTAGAGGTGGCGCGACGAGGCGCTTGTGCGCTGGACGCACCAGTCGAGACCACCGCCGCTGTTCATCCACTCGACCTGGTCGGCGAGCAGCAGCAGCGTGGCGAGCGCGGGCGTGTTGTAGGTCTGGTCCTTGCGCGAGTTGTCGAGCGCGGTCGTCAGCGACAGGAACTCCGGACGCCAGCGGTCGGTCGCGTCGCCGAGCTCCTCGATCCGCGCGATCGCCGCCGGGATGAGCAGCG
>CBFGZN010000348.1:0-1777 GCA_965653255.1 uncultured Solirubrobacterales bacterium
CCCAGCGGAGCCGCGGAGCCGAGCACGGAAACCAAAATCGGAGACAGGACCCGCGACCGCGGGGTTGGTCCTGAGCCCGATGGCGCCCGTACCCTCGGCGCTGGGCCAAATCGCCCGCTCCAGAGCGTAAACCTTGAAACCCGGCAGGGTTTTGCTAGTTTGGACGCATGGAGCCGACGACGACGCCGGCGCGCAAGGGCAAAGAGGGCGCGCTCAACAACCCCGAGATCATCGCGAACGTCCCGGGGCACGTGATCCCGATCCTGGAGCGGGAGTTCGACGACTTCGACAACGAGGCCGAGAAGTTCCTCGACGGCCAGACCGAGGAGGCCGAGTTCATCGGCTTCCGCCTCAAGCAGGGCGTCTACGGCCAGCGCCAGGCCGACGTCCAGATGTGCCGCGTCAAGCTGCCGATGGGCGGCATCACGCCCGAGCAGTGGGAGATGTTCGCCGACGTCACGGAGGAGTACGCGCCGCTGAACAAGTCGCACATCACCACGCGCCAGAACATCCAGATCCACCACATCCCGCTGCGTCAGATGGCCGAGCTGATCCGCAAGATCTCGGACTCCGGCCTGTCGTCGCGCGAGGGCTGCGGCAACACGGTTCGTAACGTCACCGGCGATCCCTACGCCGGCGTCTGCGACGACGAGCCGTTCGACGTCACCCCGTGGGCCGGCGCCTACGTGCGCTACTTCGTGCGCCACCCCACGACGCAGCTGATGCCGCGCAAGGTCAAGACGGCGTTCACGGCCTCCGACGCCGATCGCGCGCTGACCGGCATCCACGACATCGCCTTCATCCCGCGCGTCAAGGACGGCGTCCAGGGCGTCGAGATCCGCGTTGGCGGCGGCACGTCGATCATGCCGCGCGTCGCCCCCACGCTCTACGAGTTTGTCGAGCTCGAGAACGGCGACTACCTCAAGGTGTCGGAGGCGGTCTTCCGGATCTTCGACCGTCAGGATTGGCTGCGCGTCAACCGCGCCCGCGCCCGCATCAAGGTGCTGATCGACAAGATCGGCATCGACGAGTTCCGCGACCAGGTCGAGGAGGAGCTCAAGGGCGACTGGGTCAACGAGCGCGATTTCAACCCGATCCCGCTGCTGCTGACCCACGACGAGGAGGCCAACGCCCCGGCGGCCGGCGGCAGCTACGCCAGCCCCAACGGCGACCTCTCCGAGTTCGAGCGCTTCAGCGCCTCCAACGTCAAGCCGCAGCGCCAGGCGGGCTTCTCGACGGTCGATGTGCGCGTCTACCGCGGCGACCTCACGCCCGAGCAGATGCGCGGCATCGCGGAGATCCAGCGCAAGTACTCCGGCGGCTACGCCCGCACCACCGTCGACCAGAACTTCGTGCTGCGCTGGGTGCGCGACGAGTCCGTCTACGAGGTCTGGCAGGAGCTGTCGAAGCTCGGCCTCGGCGAGCACGGCTCGGGCCAGATCATCGACACCGTCTCGTGCCCGGGCACCGACAGCTGCAAGCTCGGCATCACCAGCTCAATGGGCCTCAACGCCGCGATCAACGAGCGGATCGTCGCGATGGACATCGACGACGAGCTGACCAAGAAGATCCACATCAAGAACTCCGGCTGCCCGAACGGCTGCTCGCAGCACCACATCGCGAACATCGGCTTCTACGGCGCGTCGATCAAGGTCGGCGACAAGACGATCCCGGCCTACATCCCGCACATCGGCGGCAACTACGAGGGCGGCGAGATCATCTACGGCACGCGGCTGAAGTCGCGCATCCCGGCCAAGCGCGCCCCCGAGGCCGTCGA
>CBFGZN010000349.1:0-1749 GCA_965653255.1 uncultured Solirubrobacterales bacterium
TGTCACCGGCGTGCCGAGGAAGACGATCCGCTCGTTCAGCAGCCGGGAGTAGATGTCGAACGCGCGCTCTCCGCGAGAGGTCTGCTCGACGACCATTGGGACCAGTGGGCTCATTGCTCTCGCTCTGTTTCGTGTGTTCGGCAGGAATCCTCCCGCGCAGGCGCCGAAGCACGCACGGAGGGATGACTCGCGCCGATTCTAGTCGGTGGTCGCGGGCGCGGCGGCGGACTTGGCCGGCACCGGCTTGACGGACTCGACGATCAAGTCGACCGCCTTGCGCATCGCGATGTCCTCGCGCAGCGCGACGTCGCCGCCGCGGGCACGCGCCTTCTTCAGCGACCGCTGCAGCGCCTTGTCGCTCGGCGGCTGTTTGCCCGGCTCGGTCGAGGCCTCGCGCAACACCTCGAACAGCTCGTCGTCGTCGACGGCGATCTGCTCCGCCTCGACGATCGCCGCCAGCGCCGCCTCGCGGCGCAACGCGCGCTCGGCGTCGGGCTCGGACTCGACGATCAGCTCCTCCGACGTCTTGTTGACGAGCTGGAGGTACTGCGCCGGGTCGAGACCCTGCTGCTGAAGGCGATGGGTCGTCTGATGCCACATCTCGTGCGCCTTGGCGTGGACCAGGTCGTGCGGGATCTCGATCGTCACGGTCGCGGCCACGGCGTCGACCGCCGCCTCGCGGAAGTCGCGCTCCACGGTCCCCTCCTTGGCCTCGGAGATTCGCTTGGCGATCTCCTCGCGCAGCTCGTCGAGCGTGTCGTAGCCGCCCGCCTCGACGGCGAGCTCGTCGTCGAGCTCCGGCAGCCGCTTCTCCTTGACCTCCTTGACGGTCACAGCGAAGCTGGCGTCCTTGCCGGCGAGATGCTCAGCCTGGTAGTCGTCGGGGAAGGTGACCTCGACGGTCCGCTCGTCGTCGGCCTGCGAGCCCTCGAGCTGCTCCTCGAAGCCCTCGATCAGGCGTCCCGAGCCGAGCTCGAGCAGGAAGCCGCGCGCGTCGCCGCCCTCGAACGGCTCGCCGTCGACGCTGCCGACGAAATCCATCACGACGAAGTCGCCCTGCGCGGCTGCCCGCTCGACAGTCTCGAGCGAAGCGAGCGACTCGCGCATCCGATCGAGCTCACCCTGGATCTCCTCGTCGCTGGCAACCGGCTCCGAGCGCTCGACCTCGATGCCGCGCCAGTCGCCGAGCTCGGCAGCCGGACGGACGCCGACCTCGAAGTTGAAGGACAGCGGGGCGCCCTTCTCCGGCAAGTCGCCGACGTCGAGCTTCGGATCGCCGACCGGGGCGATCCCGGTCTCGCGAACCGCCTGCTCGTACCAGTCGCCGAGGCCGCGGCGAACCGCCTCCTCGAGCACGGCGGCACGGCCGATCTGGCGCAAGACCACCTGCGGCGGCACCTTGCCCTTGCGGAAGCCGGGGATCTTCAGGTCGCGGCCGATCACGCCAGCCGCATCCGCGACCTCGCGCTCGACAGCCTCGGGATCAACCTCGACGTCAACGCGCAGGCGCGAGTCGCCGAGGTCCGTGGTCGTTGTCTTGAGAGGGCTCATTGGAGGGCGGAGGACGATAGCGTGGCCGAGCGTGAGCGCTCTTTCTCCCCAGCTGCGACGGTCTCCGCGCGAGCGCTTTGAGGCGTGGCTGGTCATGGGACCGCTTGGCCATCTCTACAGCGTCGTGGTCGATCTGACGCTGTACGGCGTGCGTGCCCTCGGCCGGCGACTGGCGGGCCGGTCATAGTGGCAACGGCG
>CBFGZN010000350.1:0-1721 GCA_965653255.1 uncultured Solirubrobacterales bacterium
GCGACGAGGGCGCGGTGACGGCGGCGCTGACTGTAGGTCGCTCCGACGACCTGGAGCACGCCAAGCGCTTCATCCGCGAGAACACTGCGCCTGACCGCTCGGCGCTGGCGGATGAGGCGACCGACCTGTCGGATCTCTGATCGGTCGACCCCGAGGGGGGCTGATTGAACACAAGTCAGAGTTAGCTGGGGAGCAGGGACTCGAACCCCGATAACCACCTCCAGAGGGTGGCGTCTTGCCGATTAGACGACTCCCCAATGCGGGTAAGACGGTCACTCAGCATAGCGGGAACGGGGGTGGTTCCGTCCGCCGCGTGGCCCAGTTATGGATCGCCGGAGGGCACATCACGACTGGGACAAGATCCGCAGCTTCTACGAGGCCGGCCACAGCCTCGCGGAGTGCCGGGAGCGCTTCGGGTTCGGCGGAAGCTCCTGGGATCGCGCGGTCAAGAGAGGTGACATCAGGCCGCGGCGCGGGGGTCAGGGACTCGTAAACGACGAGCGCCGGCAGGCCGTCGTGGCCCTTGTCGAGGAGGGGCTTCCGCGCGTTGACGTCGCCCGACGCCTCGGTGTGTCGATCAGCACCGTCGCCTACTACGCGCGCACGCTCGGGCTGGACATCGACGAGCGCTGCGCGAGGCGATACGACTGGCAAGAGGTCCAGCGCTATTACGACCGGGCCTGCATCCGACACTTCGGCTTCAGCTCGGAGACGTGGCATCAGGCCAAGCTGCGCGGCGACATCGACACCCGACCTCGCGCCGCGCCGATCTCCACCTATCTGGTCAAGGGGCGGCGGGTCGCTCGCGGCCACCTCAAGCGGCGGCTGCTCGCAGAGGGGCTGAAGGAGAACCGCTGCGAGGACTGCGGGCTCGACGAGTGGCGGGGCAAGCCGCTGCCGCTAGCGCTCCACCACATCAACGGCGACGGGGACGACAACCGGCTGGAGAACTTGCAGCTGCTGTGCGGGAACTGTCACAGCCAGACGCCGAACTTCTCGGCGAAGAACAAGGGCAAGCAGCGGAGGTTGCCGCCAGGGGCGGTCTGGATCAAGAACGTGCCGCATCGGCGGCTGCCGGTGCGTGGCGTAGCGGTCTGAAGCGGCTCTCAGGCCGCTGCCTGCTCGGCCCAGTCGCGGTAGAGGCGGGCGTAGGCGCCGTCGGCGGCGAGGAGCTCGTCGTGGGTGCCCTGCTCGGCTATGCGGCCGTGGTCGAGGACGACGATCCGACCGGCGTCGCGGATCGTCGAGAGGCGGTGGGCGATGACGATCGCGGTGCGGCCGGCGAGCAGGCGGCGGAGGCCGCGCTCGATGCCGGCCTCGGTGTGGACGTCGACGTTCGAGGTTGCCTCGTCGAGGATCAAGATCCGCGGGTCGGCCGCGGCGGCGCGGGCGAAGGCGACGAGCTGGCGCTGGCCGGCCGACAGCTGGGCGCCGCGCTCGCCGACCTCGGTGTCGTAGCCGTCGCACAGCCGCTCGATGAACTCGTGGGCGCCGACCGCTCGCGCCGCCTCCTCGACGATCTCGGCGCGGGCCTCGTCGTCGGCGCCGAAGGCGATGTTGTCGCGGATCGTGCCGGAGAACAGGAAGCTCTCCTGGGGGACGATCCCGAGCTGGGAGCGCAGCGAGCGCTCGCGGACGTCGCGCAGGTCGGCCCGCCGCCGGAACGCGACATCCATCGCGGCGGCGCGCCGCGCCGCACCACGTACCTCGCCTCCGCCCGG
>CBFGZN010000351.1:0-1703 GCA_965653255.1 uncultured Solirubrobacterales bacterium
GGCGGCGGCGCAGCTCGGTCTCGACGGCGCGAACGAGGTCGTCGGCCTCGTCGGAGACCGTGAAGTCGGCGTCGCGGACGACGCGGAAGGCGGCGTGGCTGCGCACCTCCATGCCGGGGAAGAGGCTGTCGAGGTGGCGCGCGATCACCGCCTCGAGCGGGACGAAGGTGTTCTCGCCGATGTCGATCAGACGCGGCAGCACCTCCTTCGGCACCTTCACGCGCGCGAACAGCTCGTCGCCGGTGACTGGGTCGGTCAGCCAGACGCCGAGGCTCAGCGACAGGTTCGAGATGTAGGGGAACGGTCTGCCGGGGCCGACCGCCAGCGGCGTCAGCACCGGGAAGACCTGCTCCTCGAAGATCCTGTCGAGCGTGCGCAGCTCGGCGGCGTTGCAGTCGGCCGGGTCGATCACGCGGATGCCGTGCTCGGCGAGCGCCGGTCGCAGCTTGCGCTCCCACTGGTGCGAGTGACGCGTTCCGAGCGCGCGGACGATGCCGACAATCCGCTCGATCGTCTCCGACGGCGACAGCCCGTCGGCCTTGCGCGCGTCGATGCCGGCATCGACCTGGTCGTGCAAGCCGGCGAGCCGGATCATCGTGAACTCGTCGAGGTTCGACGTGTAGATCGCGAGGAACTTGACCCGCTCCAGCAACGGCGTGCGCTCGTCCTCGGCGAGCTCGAGCACGCGCTTGTTGAAGTCGAGCCACGACAGCTCGCGGTTGGCGTAGAGCTCGGTCGCGTCGAGCGACGGTGGCGGCGAGGGCGGTGTAGCGGCTTGCGGTGTGGTGGAGGTCTCCATCAGCGGCTTCTCTCGATTGTCACAGGCCATCGGGCCTCTGTGTGAATATCTTTGCGGTCGATGATCTGGCTGCTGCGACACGCCCATGCCGAGTCCGGATCGCCAGACGCCGAGCGGCCGCTGAGCGAGCGCGGTGAAGAACAGGCGCGTGCCGTCGGCGCCGCGTTGAAGGTTCTCGGCGTCGAGCTCGAGGCCTGCCTGACGAGCCCGAAGGTCCGTGCCCGCGAGACGGCGCGGCTGGCCTGCGAGCCGCTCGGGATCGAGCCGTGGGAGGAGCGCGCGCTGCGCGGCGGTCCGTTCGACCCGACCGACGTCGCCGCTGGCCACGGCGAAGCGGTGCTGCTGGTCGGCCACGAGCCCGACTTCTCGATGGCGATCCACGACGCGACCGGCGCCCAGGTGCGGCTGCCGAAGAGCGGCCTGGCGGCGATCGACCGCGGCGAGCTTAAGCTGCTGCTCCGCCCGCACGAGCTCGAGCTGCTCGCGCGACTGGGCTGACGACCGGCCGCCGTCAACTGTGCTTGACGGCGATGCCCTCGAGCACGTGGGCGACGCGATCGCAGGCGTCGACCGCCTGCTCGAGCCGGTCGATGACATCCTTCCAGCGGATCACGACCATCGGGTCGATCCCGCCGGCGAACAGCGCGACCAGTGCGCGGCGGCTGATCCGGTCGCCCTCGTCCTCGAGCTCGTCGACTGCGGCGATGTGCGGTCCTAGCTGCTCGAGCGCGGTCATGTTCTGCAACGCGGCCGCCAGCTCGCGGCCGCAGTCGCGCAGCACACCGGTCAGCTCGACGCCCTGCTCCATCGGCGCCTCGATCTTGTAGAGGCCGAGGAAGTCAGCGGCCTCCTCGGTCAGGTCGAGCGCGTCGTCGAGCGCCGAGGCGAGCGAGTGGATGTCCTC
>CBFGZN010000352.1:0-1681 GCA_965653255.1 uncultured Solirubrobacterales bacterium
CTGCAGAGCCCGAAATCGGCCAGGCCTTCATCAAGGCGGCTGCCGCGGCGCTGAAGTCGGGCGGCCAGCTCTACATGGTCGCCAATCGCGGCCTGCCCTACGAGCTTCCGCTCGGCGTCGAGCTCTACTCGGCGCAGTACCGCAGCGGCGTGCCGGCGACGTCGATCCCCGCCGCGCGGCGCGACCGCGTGCTCGACCACGAGTGGCGCAGCCAGTCCGACGCCGACGATCTGGTGCGCCAGCTCGAGGCGGGCTCGCTCGACCCGGGGCGGCAGACCGAGTGAGCGCGCGCACGCGCGAGCTGTTCGGTCTGATCCCGGTCTCGCTGCTCGTCTGCGCCGGGTTCGCCGCCGTGCTGGTGGCGCAGTCGCAGCAGGCGAGCGACCTGACGGCGACCTACGGCGCGGTCTTCCTCGGGCTATGCGTCTTCGGCCACCTGTTCATCCGCGCGCGGCTGCCCGACGCCGACCCCTACCTCTACCCGCTTGCCGCGCTGCTGGCGGCGTTCGGGCTGGTGATGATCTACCGGATCGACGCCGACCTGGCGCGCGAGCAGGCGCAGTGGTTCGTGATCGGGCTGATCCTCTTCTGCGCGACGATCTACCTGCTGCCCGACCACCACGTGCTCGAGCGCTACCGCTACACGATCGCGGCGGTCGGCATCGGGCTGTTGATGCTTCCGCGCGTTCCGGTGATCGGCGAGCAGGTCAACGGCGCCTTCCTCGCGGTCAAGGTCGGCCCGATCCAGTTCCAACCGGCCGAGTTCGCCAAGCTCGCGATCATCGTCTTCCTCGCGAGCTACCTGCGCGATACGCGCGACGTGCTCGTGCGGTCGCGGCTGAAGCCGATGACGCCGACCGCGCAGACGCTTCTCTACGGGATCCCGGCGCTGTTCTTCCTGCTGGTCGTCCTGGGCCTCGGCCTCGCGCCGGTCCCGGCGGTGCTGCTCGGCGTATTCACGCTGTCGGCCGTCTCGTTGATTCGCGAGCGGCCGTCGCTGAAGCACTTCGGGCCGCTGCTGCTGGTCTGGGGCGTGGCGATGCTGATGCTGATCTTCATCCGCGACCTCGGCAGCTCGCTGATGTTCTTCGGCGCCTTCCTCGCGCTCGTCTACGTCGCGACCGCGCGGCTGTCGATCGTCGGCGTCGGAGCGACGCTGTTCCTCGGCGGCGCCGCCTACCTCGGCAACACGGTCAGTCACGTCCAGAGCCGCTTCGACACCTGGCTCGACCCCTTCGACCAGAAGCTCTACGACGCTCCCGGCGGCAGCTTCCAGATCGCGCAGTCGCTGTTCGCCCAGGCCGACGGCGGGCTGTTCGGCCAGGGGTTCGGCCAGGCGCTGCTCGAGCTGCCCGGCGGCGGGACGATCCTGCCGGCGGCGCACACCGACTTGATCTACGCGGTGATCACCGACGAGCTCGGGCTGTTCGGGGCGGCGGGCCTGATCCTCGTCTACCTGCTCGTCGTCGCGCGCGGGTTCAAGACCGCGCTGGTCGCCAGCGACGGCTTCTCGAGCAAGGAGAAGGACCTGGTCATCGAGCCGATCGATCTGTTCCATGCTCACATCGGCGGCATGGATGCCTTCGCCCGCGGCCTGAAAATCGCAGCCGCCATCCGGGCGGAAGGAGAATTCGCCAAATTCGTCAAAGACCGCTACAGCAGCTTCGATAGCGGCATCGGG
>CBFGZN010000353.1:0-1674 GCA_965653255.1 uncultured Solirubrobacterales bacterium
CGTCGCCGCCACCAACAAGGACCTCGAGGAGCGCGTGAGCCAGGCGCAGATCGACGCATGCATCGCTGCGTTGTCGGAACAGGCCTTGGCGGACATCAAGTTCGCGCAGGCCCAGATCCAGGCCCGCCCCGACCGCATCGCCATGTGGGCGTTCGCGCTCGGTCTCTTCCTGGTCTTCATGGCAATAGCCACCGCGAACGCCTAGCGCCGCCTGGCGGCGTCATCGGCCTCTCACGGGCTGGCGCCCGCCACGAGGCCTGCTTCCTTGCCAGCCACCGCTAGGCATCTCGCGGACCCATAGCTATCCTTACTTCCGGTAAGCAACCGGCAGAAAGAGAAGCGCCGATGAAGACCAAGGAGAGCAGGTTCCAGGTCCACGACGAGCTGACGGCGCCCGAGGGCAGCGTTCCGGTGCTCAAGGGTGCGCTTGCCGGCGGTGGCCAGCTCTCGAACATCGTCGGCGTGCTCGCCGGATCGCCGGCCACGTTGCGCGCCTACGCCCGCTTCCGCTCCGAGCTGCGCCACGGGACGCTGCCGCTGAAGACCCAGCAGCGGATCGCGCTCGCGGTCGCCGAGCAGCAGCGCAGCGAGTACGCGCTCGCCACGCTCCAGCGCACCGCCCGCGACGCCGGCCTCGGACTCGACGAGATCGCGCTCGCGCGTGAGTTCGACTCCCGCGACGAGTACGAGGCCGCGCTGCTGCGCTACGTCAAGGCGCTGCTGACCAGCGAAGGCGCTCCGCCGCTGCACATCCACGAGGAGGCGCGCGAGGCCGGCTGGGACGACGAGCAGATTCTTGAGGCCGTCGCCCACGTCGCGCTCGACAGCTTCGCCAACCTCATCACCCGCGCCGGCGACGTGCCGAACGACGGCTCGGCTGAGGAAGGGCGCGTGGCCCGGGCGGCGTGAGCCCGGTCCTCTAGGATTCAGGCCTATGGGCGCGGGGATGCCTACCGTCACGGAGCCGGCCGAGGAGCCGGCGGTAGCCCCACCCTCTGGTGCCGAGCGGTCGCCCTGTTGCTCGCTCTACCACCACGCCGTCGAGCTGATCGGCAGGCGCTGGACCGGCGCGATCCTGCTCGTCCTCGTCGAGGGCGGACCGCTGCGCTTCTCGGAGATCCGCGTGCTCGTTCCCGACGTCTCCGACCGGCTGCTGTCCGAGCGACTCAAGGAGCTCGAGGCCGAGGAGGTCGTCGTCCGACACGTCTACGACGAGACGCCGGTTCGCGTCGAGTATGCGCTGACCGCCAAGGGCCAGGCGCTCCAGCCGGCCCTCGAGGCGCTCAAGCAGTGGTCGCACGACTACTGCCCCGACAAGGCCTAGCTGTACCCTTGCGGCCTTGAGCCGCCGACACAGCTAGGGGACAGCATGGCCGACCAGCCGAAGACCGCCGCCGACGTACTGGGCTTCGTGGAGGAGCACGACATCCGCTTCGTCCGCCTCTGGTTCACCGACATCCTCGGCCAGCTCAAGAGCTTCTCGATCAACGCTGCCGAGCTCGACGACGCCTTCGAGGGCGGAATGGGCTTCGACGGCTCGTCGATCACCGGCTTCAACGCGATCGAGGAGTCGGACATGATCGCGCTGCCCGACCCGAGCACGTTCGCGATCCTCCCGTGGCGCCCCGCCGAGGACGACGGCGGCGGCGTGGCGCGCATGTTCGCCGACATCCA
>CBFGZN010000354.1:0-1643 GCA_965653255.1 uncultured Solirubrobacterales bacterium
CAGCTGCCGCTCGCCGCCTTCAAGCTCGCGGAAGAGGGCCTGCCCTACGACGAGTTCGACATCGCCTGGCAGGTCGCCGCCGAGCGCGGCTGGATGCTGCCCGCCTACACGATGCCGCCGAACGCCCAGCACGTGAAGATGCTGCGCGCGCTGGTCAAGCTGAACCTCACTCGCCCGCTCGTGACCACCCTCGCCGACGACATCGCCGCCGCCTGCGACACGCTCGCCAAGAAGGGCGGGGCGAGCAAGGCCGAGCGCCAGCAGGTCAAGACGGGCGTCGGCTACTAGAGCCGTCCCGCTGTCGAAGGCGGTCGCGGCTGAGCGCCGCTGATCGCTTGCTCGCCAATCCCTGCGTCCTCGCCTAGCGGCGTGTCTGACGCCCCGTCTCGCCTCCTCGGTGACGGTTGTCGCTTGACGCGGTCAGAGACACGTGTTTTTATAGAGCTGTAGACCACTCCGTCTCTGGTTGTGAGGTTTCTGATCTACCGGGGCGAGTGCAGGGAGTGATGCCCTCGCGCGGCGCCGTCTCGGCGTCCGCTCGAGTACGCCAGAACGAGGAGAGGAATGCGGATGAGCGGAGTGGGTAGCGCTGAGCGGTCTTCGGTAGGCGGTGCGGGTGTCCGTGGCATGGTTTCGGGGATCCTGTGTGCGCTCCGCGTTCGAGGGACTGGTGCGCCTGCTTCGGATTTGTGCCTTAACAGGCGGTCTGCTGGTCGTACGTCTCGCTTCGTGGTGGCAATGTTCGCCGCGGCGGCCGTTCTCGGCCTCTTCCCGGCTGCGTCGATGGCGGGGAAGTTGGTGGATCGTGTTGTGGCGGGTTCGTTGGCGTCTGGGGTTGCTGGCGGGTCTTTCAACAGCCCGCAGGGTGTTGCTGTGAACACCAGTGGGGTGGGGAATGCCGGTGTGGGGGACGTCTTCGTCGTCGATTCCGCCAACAACCGGATCCAGCAGTTCGACGACGACGGGAACTTCGTCCGTGCTTGGGGTGCGGATGTCAGCCTGCCGGCTGGCGGTACCGCGATGGAGACCTGCTCGGTGGCTGCGGATTGCAAGGCTGGTGTCACGACGACCCAGGTCGGCGGCGCGTTCAACGCCCCGCAGGGCGTCGCTGTCGACCAGGCCAACGGTTCGATCTATGTCACCGACCGCGGCAACCGGCGGGTGCAGAAGTTCACGCTGCCCGCCAACCCCGCCGATCCGGTCGTCTTCGACCGCGCTTGGGGCTGGGACGTCACGACTGGTGGAGTGACGACGTTTGAGGTCTGCACCGTCGCCGCCGACTGCAAGATCGCCGCGGCTACCGGCGCGGCTGGGGGGCAGATCGGCACCACTCTGCAGCGTCCGGTGGTGGTTCCGGCTGGCAATCCCAATGCCGGCAACGTGCTGGTTGGCGATGGCACCAACCGTCGTGTGCAGGAGTTCGAGGCTGACGGCGATTTTGTTCGCGCGTTCGGCTGGGACGTCGTCGCGACCGGCCAGCCGGGAAACATCGGCACCAACAACTTCGAGATCTGCACCTCGACAGTCGCGGGTGTATGTAAGGCGGGTGCGAATTCGACCCCGGGTTCGTCTCCTGGCGCGTTCAGCGTCGCGCAGCCGGCTCACATGGCGATCGACGCGGCGGGTGTGCTCTACGCCTCTGA
>CBFGZN010000355.1:0-1643 GCA_965653255.1 uncultured Solirubrobacterales bacterium
TCGGACCAGGCCCGGCTCGGCTGACAGCGCCCGGTCGAGGTCCTTCGCCGCGACGAACTTGGTCGTGCCGGCGTTGTTCACCAGCGCGTCGATGCGGCCCCATTTCTCCAGCACCGCCTTCGCCACGCGGCGGCAGTCGGCGTCCTCGCCTGCACGCTCGCGCTCGGATGCGGGTCGGACGAACCGGCTGGGGAGTCCTCCACCACGACGCTGACTCCGAGGCAGTACGCCGAGCTCGAGCGTCTCTACCGGGATCAGGTCCCACTTGACCGGCTGGCCGGCTCGAACGACACCGATTCCACCCGTCGGCTGCTTGCCGGCACCGCCCGCTCATGCCGGCAGGTCGACAGACGCGATCCGCTGCTGGATGCGGTGGTCAGCGGATGCGTGCAGCTGGCTGAGAGCCTGGCGGCGCTCGGAGATCTTGACTGCGCGACCGCAGAGGAGTGCAGCGAGCTGCTTGCCTCGTTCACCACCACGATGGAGCGACTGCACGAGACCCTGGAGCGCAGCCAGCCGACGATCGAGCGCGAGGTCTCCGACGGGGCATGTCGCAACGCCTTGATCATCCCCGAGGAGAGAGAAGCGCTCGAGGATGTCGTCGACGCGCTTCGGCGATTCGACGACGCAATTCGATCGGGCGACGTCGACATGCTGGAGGCCGCCGGCGGCGACGTCGACGAGGCGATCGCAGCGTTCGACGAGACCCCTTCGGCGAAGGAGCTGCTTCGGAACCTCCGCGCCGCCTGCCGGCCCGTCGCCAGCTAGCTCACCAGCGACGGGGGAGGCCGAGGGCGGTGCCGTCGAGCAGGCCGTGGAGCTTGGCGAGGGCGATACGGGCGCGGAGTGGGGAACGGCGGCGGGCGGCGCTGGCGGCCATGTTGAGGACGTCGACGAGGCCCCAGGCCCAGAGACGGAGGCCGCCGCCGGCGTTGCGACCGAGGTGCTTGCAGGCGAAGCCGGCCCAGGCGCGCGAGTAGCCGCGCTGGAGCTCGACGACTTCGTCGGGCGAGCGCCACTGGTCGTGGACGGCGCACACGGCGGGCGACAGGACGGCCGTGCCGCCGGAGCGCAACAGGCAGTGATTGAAGTCCATGTCGTCGGCGGCCGGGAGATCGGAGACGCCGGGGCCGAGCCGCTCGTCCCACCCACCGAGCCGATCAGCGGTCGAGCGACGGACGCAGAAGAGGACCCCGAAGCCGATCGCTCCAGGCAGAGTGCGGCCACCGCGCCGGATCAGCGGCCTGTCGACGGGGAAAGTCGTCACCGGCGGAAGGTCATCGTCCGCAGTGGGCGAGGAACTGGCTCGCACGTCGCCAGCTATCCAGTCGGCCTCGGGATGAGCGGCGATCTCAGCCAGCAACGCGGCGCCGAAGTCCTCGTCCACGAGGCAGTCGTCGTCGGCGAAGACGATCCACTCGCTCTCCACCGCCGCCAGCGCGATGTTCCGCGCACGCGACAGCCCGCGGCCACTGTCGTGCAGCACGCGCATCCGGTTGTCGGCGGCCGCCCGCTCCGCCAGTGCTCCGTCGGGGAACGCGCCCTGGTCGATCACGATCAGCGGCAGGCCGGGTGCGCCGCGATCGAGCGCGTCGAGCGTCGCCCGCACCTTGTCCGGCCGGCCGCGCGTGCAGACCATCGCG
>CBFGZN010000356.1:0-1630 GCA_965653255.1 uncultured Solirubrobacterales bacterium
GGCGAAGCGCTGGAGCGCATCGGCAACGGGCGTCGTGGTGGAATCGCCACGTAGACGAAGCCGGCGGTGACGACCCTCCCGTATCCCGCCCGGTCCAAGATTGCGATTCCCGCTTCCTCCGCGGCCTCCGTCAAGCCCGGCGGGATGCGATCGACGATGACCGCAGTGATGCCGCTTTCTCGCGCCAGCAGGCGGCGGAGACCGGACGGATAGGGAACGCTGAGGAAAGCCGCCTTCAACTCGATGCGCCGCTCGCCGAAGCTCAATCTCAACAGGGCGTGGCGGGCATCGCGAAGCCGAACCTCCAAGGTTCCGCCGCCCTGCAGCGGAGGCGGGCTTTGAGCCAGCGCCTCCATCTTCGCTTGGGTGGATGGGGATGACACGCGCGAGGGACCGGATTGTGTGGACGAGCTGGTTGTCTAGCTAGACAATCACCGATTTGGGACAACAGAATTGTCTGAGAGCACCGATTGTCTGGCAAGACAATCGGTCCCTTCCTGACAATACGCGGTCGACTCGAATATCCCTTTAGCTGCTTTGCAAAGCCCGATCAGGCAATCCCGGCTGGCTCGAATCCGTAGGCCTCGGCTAGCTCGGGGTCCTTCTTGGCGAGCATCTCGGCGAGGTTGACCATCACCTTGCACTGCTTCCAGGTGGCGTCGTCCTGCATCTTGCCGTCGATCATGTGGACGCCGGCGCCGTCGGGGATCGCCTCGATCACCTTCTTGGCGAAGGCGACCTCGTCCGGGTCGGGCGAGAAGACCTTCTTGGCGATGTCGATCTGCACGGGGTGCAGCGACCAGGCGCCGACGCA
Organism: uncultured Solirubrobacterales bacterium; assembly: GCA_965653255.1. Taxonomy (GTDB): domain Bacteria; phylum Actinomycetota; class Thermoleophilia; order Solirubrobacterales; family Thermoleophilaceae; genus JAAYBF01. The sequence goes on from CBFGZN010000356.1 coordinate 815, forward strand.
GCCGAGCAGGAAGGCCGCGCGGAACTGCGCCTCGCAGCCCTCGACGTCCTTGATGTCGCCGAACGGGCCGTAGAAGGGGAGGATCCCGGCGGACGTGCAGGCGTCGACCATGCGCGCGATCGAGTAGTGCCACGGGTCCTGCTGGGCGCTGGCGCGCGGGGCATCGGGGTTCGCGGGATCGGGGTCCTCGATCACGCGGTAGCCGGGGTGGCCGCCGCCGACGCGCGTCGTCTTCATGCGGCGCGAGGCGGCGAGGTCGGCGGGACCGAAGCTCATGCCCTGCATGCGCGGGCTGGCGGTCGCGATCTCCTCGAGGTTGACGACGCCCATGCCGGTCTCGAGGATCGCGTGGATCATGATCGGCTGCTCGACGCCGTGCTTGGCCTCGAGCTGGGCGAGCAGGCGGTCAACGTAGTGGATGTCCCAGGCGCCCTCGACCTTCGGCACCATGATCGTCTCGAGCTTGTTGCCGATCGCGCCGACGAGTGCGGTCAGGTCGTCGAGCACCCACGGGCTCTCGAGCGAGTTGACGCGCACCCAGAGCGCGGTGTCGCCGAGCTCCATGTCGCGGCCGACGGTGATCAGGCCCTCGCGCGCGGCCTCCTTGCGATCGATCGGGATCGCGTCCTCGAGGTTGCCGAGCAGGATGTCGACCTGGCCCGCGATCGCGGGCGCCTTGGCGACCATCTTCTCGTTCGAGAAGTCGAGGAAGTGGATCATCCGCGACGGCGTCACCGGGATCTCGCGCAGCGGCTCCGGGGCGCCGATCGCCTGCGGGTTGAACGGCAGGAGCGGATTCTTCCATCCCCGCGCAGC
>CBFGZN010000357.1:0-1607 GCA_965653255.1 uncultured Solirubrobacterales bacterium
CCGGAGCCGATCGCGGCGCCCGGCATCGATCGCCTCGCCGCCTGATTCACTGGCCGATTACTTCTGCACTCCGCGCCGGTCTATACGGTGACTGGTTCGCATTCGAGTAGATGGGATTGGGATTGAGTACCCCCGCGATCCTCGCTGAGGATCTACACAAGTCATTCGGTGAGACGCAGGCGCTGTGCGGCCTGAGCTTCGCCGCCGAGGAGGGCACCGTGCTGGGCGTGCTGGGGCCGAACGGCGCCGGCAAGACGACCGCCGTGCGGATTCTCACGACGCTGTTGGACCCCGACTCGGGCCGCGCCACGGTTGCCGGTCTCGACGTCGTCGACGATGCGGTCGAGCTGCGCTCGCGGATCGGGCTCGCCGGCCAGTATGCGGCAGTAGACGAGAACCTGACCGGCAAGGAGAACCTCGAGATGGTCGGGCGGCTCTACCACCTCGGCCGTGACGTCTCGCGCACGCGCGCCGACGAGCTGCTCGAGCAGTTCGACCTCGTCGACGCGGCGAAGCGCCCGGCGAAGACCTACTCGGGCGGCATGCGGCGCAAGCTCGACCTCGCCGCCGCGCTCGTTGCTCGCCCGCCGGTGCTGTTCCTCGACGAGCCGACGACCGGGCTCGACCCGCGCGGTCGGATCTCGATGTGGGAGACGATCGAGGGGATGACGGCGGCAGGCACGACCGTGCTGCTGACGACGCAGTACCTCGACGAGGCCGACCGGCTCGCCGACCGGATCGTCGTGATCGACCACGGCAGCGCGATCGCCGAGGGAACCGCCGACGAGCTGAAGGACCGCGTCGGCGGCGAGCGGCTCGAGGTCCAGCTCGAGGAGGGCGCCAGCGTCGAGCGGGCGATCTCCGCGCTCGCGTTCGTCTCCGACGATCCGCCGACCGCCGACGACGGCTGGGTGCGCGCGTCGGTGCGCAAGCGCGGCGGTCGGGCGATCGCCGAAGCGGTGCGGCGGCTCGACGAGGAGAACGTCGGCATCCAGGACGTCGCCCTGCGGCGGCCGACGCTCGACGACGTGTTCATCTCGCTCACCGGCCACAGCGCCGAGGACGGTTCCGAGAGCGACGACGAGACGGCCCCGGTGGCCGAGGAGGTAGGCGCATGAGCGCGCTAGCGATGGCGGCTTCGGACACGGTCGTCCTGGCCAGCCGCAACCTGAAGCGGATCCCGCGTCAGCCCGACCTGCTGATCGCCTACACGGTCCAGCCGGTGATGTTCGTGCTGCTGTTCGTCTTCGTTTTCGGCGGCGCGATCGTCACGCCCGGGTTCGACTACGTCGACTTCCTGATGCCGGGGATCATCGTCCAGTCGATCGCCTTCGGTGGATTCGTGACCGCGCTCGGTCTGTCCGAGGACGTTCAGAAGGGACTGATCGATCGCTTCCGCTCGCTGCCGATGTCGCGCTCCGCGGTGCTCGCCGGGCGGACGTTCTCCGACATCCCGCTCAACCTGCTGTCGCTGTTCGTGCTGCTGGCCGTCGGGATCCTCGCCGGCTTCAGCTTCGACTCCGACATCGGGAAGATCCTGCTCGGGGTCGTGCTGCTGCTGTTCTTCGGTTACGCGTTCTCGTGGATCTTCGCGCTGGTCGGGCTCT
>CBFGZN010000358.1:0-1582 GCA_965653255.1 uncultured Solirubrobacterales bacterium
CGAGCTCCACCCAGTCCAGTCCCACCAGCCGTTTCGGTTCCATGGACCGTCAAGGGACCGCTGGCCACCGACCTGCCCCCATGACCACGGTACGGTGGTCAGATGCCGGCCGCTGACAAGGACAAGTCGCAACGCCTCTCCGACGAGGCAGCCGCCGACTTCGTCCGCCGCTTCGAGGAGTTCTGGGCAGCGCCGTCGCGCGAGCGTCTCGCCGCGACGATCGCGCCCAATGCCCGCCTCGTCGCCCCGATGAACCCGACGACCCACACTCTCGATGAGGGCTGGGAGTCGTTTGCCGGTCTCCTCGAGCTGATGCCCGGCCTGTCGGCGGAGGTCCACCGCTGGGGAGCAACCGACGACGGCGTGCTGATCGAGTTCACGCTCTCCGGCACTGCCGGCGGCGGCCCGATCTCCTGGGACTCAGTCGACCGCTTCACGCTCGACGAGGACGGCCTCGCCACCGAGCGCATCACCTACTTCGACTCCGTTCCGATCGCCCTCACCGTCGCCCGCCGCCCGCGCGTCTGGCCCAGCTTCGCCCGCGCCCAGCTCAGCCGCGCCCGCCGCTGACCCACGCCGCTCGCGCCAGCCCACCGCCTCCACTACGATGCTGGACGCCTCGGGACCACTCCCAGGTTCCCGCCGACGTAGCTCAGTTGGTAGAGCACTTCACTCGTAATGAAGGGGTCCCCGGTTCGAATCCGGGCGTCGGCTCTCCACAAACCCCTGCAAATAGCGGGGTTTTGTGTTTTCGGAGGGCGTCTGAGGTAGCATCTTGTTCTCTATCTTGTTCTCCAGCGGGCTATGAGATGGGCCGTCGAGGGCCGTAAAGCGACCCAGATTCGGCCTCTCAACCTCCGTCTGAAGGACGACGCAACAGGGATCTTTCGATGTCCAGAGGAGCCAGGGTCACCGGGAACGTTCGAGTCGAGGACCGCACGCAAGGGCGCGTCTGGATCGCGTCCTATGTGCAAGCAGACGGTTCGAAGACCCGCAAGACGCTCGGGCAAGCATGGGTCAAGGACTCCGGCCGCAAGACCAAACGCGGCGCGATCGTCTGGCGAGCGGCCAGCGGCCCGAAACCCGATGACACCTACCTGACGCCGAAGGACGCTCAAGACGCGCTCGACGTCCTGCTGGCTGCTGAGCGGGCCAAGCCTTCCGCTGCGCCACGGGTGCGCGGCAAGACATTCGGCGACGCGGCGAGTCAGTGGCTCGCTCACAGCGAGGGTGTTCGAGGCGTGGCGCCGACCACGCTCGCTGGTTACAAGACGATGGTGCGCCTGCTGCATGCGGAGGGTTGGCCCGAGACCCTGCAGCTGCGTCGGATCGTGACCCGGCGGGTTGAGGACTACCAAGACGGATTGCTCGCCGAGGGCGAGCTCGGCCGAGACAGCGTGCGACAGCGGATGCTCGTCCTGCGGGGGATCCTCACACGCGCCCGCCAGCTCGGATGGATCGCGGTCAACCCGGCCTCCGACGTGACGATAGTCGCGCAGCCACGGACGAATCCCGACTTCAACGTGCTCGAGCCGACTCAGGTGGAGGCGGTAGCCCGTGCGATCGCTGCGCGAGGAAATCC
>CBFGZN010000359.1:0-1581 GCA_965653255.1 uncultured Solirubrobacterales bacterium
TGGAGGGGACGTCCGGCGTCAGGCTCGTCACCGACGGCCCGAGTCCTCCGACTGGGTTGGTCACGATGGCCGTCTGGACGACCGTGTCGAGCGGTGCCGCGGCGACATTCCACTCCAGCTCCACGACGACCCGGCGGTAGTCGTCGGCATTGCGATCGGCAGCACTGCCGCCCGGCGGCAGGCTGGCCGAGTTCTCGCAGAACGACTCCTCGTCGTGATCGCCGAGTCCGTCAATCGGGTCATCGGTGACGCAGACCTGGGGCAGCACCGTGTAGTCGAAGCCCTCGCTCGAGATCTGATGGCCGGTGACGCCGGGGAGCGCGTCCTCGAGGCCCTCACGCGCGTCGAGCTCGGCCAGCAACCGCTCGGATGTCAACTCGCGATACGGAATGCCACGCGCGATCTCGAGGATCGACCGCGCCAGCGCTGTCCCGCCCTGGCGCCCCTCGGTCCGCAGCGTCGTCGCATTGCCCGTATCGATCATCGTCACGGTGCCGAGCACCCCGATCAGCAGAACCGAGATCGCGACCATCACCTCGACCAAGGTGAAGCCGTCCTGGGAGCCGATTCGGGAGCGAGCCATCGCTACGCAATCGACCGCTCCGCCCAAGCCTGAATAGCGCCTTCGCAGCCGCTATCGCAGCCGCTATCGCATTCATCGTTTTGGCCATTTCACTGTCATCCGAGCAAGGAAAAGGGCGGGCCCTAGCGCATGACTGACTGCGATGATCAGGAAGACCAAGTCTCGAAACGAGAGGAGGCGGGCCCTAGGGCCCGCCTCCCTTACTACACGCTGTGGTTAGTCTCGCTTACCAGCTCGACCCGTCACAGCCACCGTTGGAGGCACCCGAGTCATCGCAGGTGCGTGTGCTGGTTCCGTCGGCCGCCTTGACGATGTTGAAGGTGTTGCCACTCTTCGACGCCGCGGTGATGGTGTAGGTGTCGGTATCAGCCGCGGTCACAGCCACCTCGTCGGTGTCGGCCGTCGGCGTTCCCTCGACCAGGTTGAGGCCGGTCTCGTCCAGCGCAGCCGTCGTGTTGCACTCGTCGTATGCCTGCTTCTGCGCGTAGCAGGACTCGACTTGAGAAACCAGGTTTCGAGCGTTGCTCTTTGACTCGCCGTCCTGGCCCTTGGCGCGCTGACCGAGGAACGCCGGCAAGGCGATCGCGGCGAGAATGCCGATGATGAGAATCACGACGAGGAGCTCGATGAGCGTGAAGCCCTTCTCCTCGTTGTGAAGCCTGTTGCCGAGCTTCCGCAGCATGTGAGTCTTCCTCCTTGTGAGGGGTGACTGGGTTTTGTCTGGGTTGCCAGTTACCGCGGAAAGCCCGTGGTGCTCCGGCTAGGTCCCCTCATCGGTGCGGAGGTCGGCTTCCTTTAGCCGTCGGCTCGTTCCTACACTCGAATATCCGTCCAGCCTGTGACAACTGGCGATGGCGGTCCTGCTATCGGTCGCCGACTTGCGCGCCTAAAGGCGCCGTCCAGCAAGGCCGATCCCTGGCTCATGCGGCGCGCGTCGATCGCCTTTCTCGTGCTCGCGGTGGCCGCGCTGTCGCTGCGCGCCGGCATGACGATGGACG
>CBFGZN010000360.1:0-1570 GCA_965653255.1 uncultured Solirubrobacterales bacterium
TCGACGCCAAGCGGACGTTCGACGAGCTGATCGAGCGAACCGCGCCCGACGCCGAGACCCGCGACGCGGTGCTCGCCAACCCGATCTACCGCCAGCTCTCGAACGCCGTCGCCGGCTCACAGGAGTACATGGCGATGGAGAAGCTCTACGAGCTTCACGAGTCCGGCCGTTACGACGTCCTGGTACTCGACACCCCACCGACCCGCAACGCGCTCGACTTCCTCGATGCCCCGGGGCGGTTGGCGCGCTTCGTCGACTCGCGCTCACTGCAGGTCTTCCGCAGCTCCGGACGCGCGGGGCTCGGTCTGCTCGGACGCGGCGTGGGGACGGTCATGTCGGTGCTGGAGAAGGCGACCGGCGTCGAGCTGCTGCGCGACCTAGCTGAGTTCTTCAACGCCTTCGGCGGCATGGCCGAGGGCTTTCGCGACCGCGCTCGCCGCGTCGAAGCGCTGCTGCGCGACGAGGCGACGACCTTCTTGCTCGTGACGTCGCCGCGCGCGTCGGCGATCGCCGACGCCGGACACTTCCACGCCAAGCTGGCCGAGTCGGGGATGCCGTTCGGCGCCCTGATCGTCAACCGCGTGCGCGAGCCCGTCGCCGCGAGCGCCGACGACGTGGCGCTGGAGGCAGAGCTCGTCGAGCTGCTCGACGACCGGCTCGCCCGCAAGGTCCTCCACGACGTCGAAGACCACAACCTGCTGGCGGAGCGCGACGCCCGCAACATCGAGCGGATGCGCGCCGAGCTGACCGGCGGCGCTCTGCTGACCGTCCCCGAGCTGTCCGGCGACGTCCACGACCTCGACGGCCTGGCCGCCGTTGCAGCCAGGCTCTTCGCGAAGCGCTCTAGCCGCTCCTAGACCGGCGCCGAGTAGCTGGCGTCGTCCCAGTCGAGCTGCTCGCCCGGTCCGGGCATCGCCTCGACCGCTCGAACGCCGATCTCGCCGCCGGTCGACTCGAGCGTCTCGATCTCGGTGGCGGCAGCCGCTGTGGCGGGCTGGCTCGCCGGCGGCTCTGGGACAGGCTGGGCCTGCGGCTGCTCGAGCAGGAGATCGTCGGAGAGCGAGCGCAGATCCGGATCGAGATAGCCGCACAGAACATCTCGCAGCAACGCGCGCAGGTGGCGCTCGACTTCGTCGACCAGCGTCCGCGGCGAGTCCGACCCGATCGCGTCCATGTAGTCGTCGTCGGGTGAGTCGCCCATGACGAACCGCTCGAGCGCCTGGGCAAGCTCGACATGGCGCTGAACGCCACGCCGCTGACCTTCCTCGGCGCACAGCACGGCGACGCGCAGCGCGAGGCTCGCGCTCGCCAGATCCGCGCCCCGCTCCAGCAGCGCGCGCAGACCGAGCAGGTAGTCGGACAGCGCCTCGGACTCGCGACGGCGGCCGCAGCCCATCTCGAAACGCGACAGCGCCCAAGCGACAGAGCCGGCCGGCCGCGCCCGATCGATCGCCGCCAGGAACTCGCGCAGATCGACGTCGATCTCGACGATAACGAGAAATTGCTGTTGCTCAAGGACTGGCTGCGGCGCAGGCCGAAGGACGCACAAATCATCTTCGCTGCAGACAAG
>CBFGZN010000361.1:0-1561 GCA_965653255.1 uncultured Solirubrobacterales bacterium
GGTGAGCGCCGCCGGCAAGGTCGTCGCGCTCGATTACGACCCGGACGCGATCGCCGCGGCCCACCCGCGCGATCCAGACCCGGCCGACGCCGCCTCGGGGATCGCGCCGAACCCCGCGGAGGAGGCCGCGGCATGAAGCTCGCCGTCTTCCGTCAGGAGGAGTTCTTCGAGGACTACGAGTTCAGCTGCGAGCTGATGCTCGCGCTCAGCGGCGCCGAGCCGATGACCGCCGCCGAGCTCGAGCGGATCGTCGGTGGCCGGCCCGATCTCGAGTCCGAGCTCGGCTACACGCCGTCGTCGGGCTATCCCGAGCTGCGCGACGCGATCGCCGCGCTCAACCCGCCGGCCGAGCGCGACAACGTGATGGTCACCGTCGGCGCGATCGAGGCGCTGCTGATCCTGCACAACCTGCTGCTCGATCCCGGCGACGAGGTGGTCTGCCTCTGGCCCGCCTACCAACCGCTCTACGAGCTCGCCCGCGGCGCCGGCGCCGACGTCCGCTTCGTCGAGCTGCACGCCGGCGACGACTTCGCGATCGACCTCGGCGCGATCGAGGACAGCGTCGGGCCGCGTACGAAGGTCGTACTGCTCAACGTGCCGCACAACCCGACCGGTCAGACGGTGTCGCCGGAGGACCTGCGCGAGCTCGCGCGCCGGCTCGCGCCGCTCGGCGTCCACCTGATCGTCGACGAGGTCTTTCGCGAGATGCGTTCCGGCCATCCGCCGTCGGCCTGGGACGGCCAGGACAACCTGATCGTGATCGGATCGACGAGCAAGTCCTACGCGCTGCCGGGATTGCGGGTCGGCTGGATGGTCGCGAACCCCGAGCTGGTCGTGAAGGCACGCCAGTTCCGCAAGTACACCTCGCTGAACCCGGGATCGCGCGACCAGCTCTGGGCGCTCGCCGCACTCGAGCACCGCGCTGCCGTGCTCGAGCGCACATGGGCGCTGACCGAGGATGGTGCCGAGCTGGCGACGCGCTGGATCGCCGACCACCCCGACGACTTCGAGCTGACCGCCCCGCCGGCCGGCGGGCTGTTCTTCCCGCGCCTACGCCACGCAGTGCCGACGCTCGACTTCTGCGCCGAGCTCGTCCACGACACCGGCGTCCTGCTTGCGCCCGGAAGCGTCTGCTACGAGACCGAGGGTCATCTGCGACTCGGCGTCGCGACGCCGCAGCTCGCCGCCGGGCTCGACCGGCTCGGCGACTGGCTCGACTCCCATCGCGACCGGCTCGCCCGCGGTGGCGGCGCCGCTAACGGCGCCAGCCCGGGCCTCGCACAGGAGGTGGCGCGATGACCGGGCGCCTGGAGCAGGTGATGGCCTACCTCGACGGCGAACTGGACGCCGCCGCGCGCAAGCCTTACGCGCGCCTGCGCGCGGACCACGTGAAGGCACACCGTGCGCTGTTCGGGAGGCTGTCGCTGCGCATCGGCCGCGGCGAGATCGTCGGGGTGATCGGCGACATGCATCGCCAGGGTCTCGAGCGGACCGCTGAAGCGCTCGCCAACGTTTCGAAGATGGTCGGCGACACCGCCGGCGGGATCGAAGAGCGGCTTGG
>CBFGZN010000362.1:0-1552 GCA_965653255.1 uncultured Solirubrobacterales bacterium
CTCCGCGCGCCTGTCCGCCAGCCGAGCGACGTCGTCGTAGTCGACGGCGACGCGCGTCTCCTGGCGCTGGAACTCGGTCAGCGCGGTAGTGCAGAAGGTCGCCATGTTGAAGAAGTCGACGTACTGGCCGCCGGGCGTGAAGCCGTAGCGATAGCCCGGCGGGTTCGGATGGAAGAGCCCATCCACCGAGCGACTGGAAACGACCGCACCGCCCGATCCATCCGAGCCCTTATCGACGACCTCTTCCGGCCGGAAGAACGTCGTGCTCGACGACGTCAGCTTCCCCTTGATCGGCACCGTTACGATCGGCGCGCTCGCATTGCCCCACGTCGTCGAGCACCAGATGATCGTGCTCGGGCTGTCGTACAGCCGCTGCGCCTCGTTGTAGTTGTCCAGCTCAACCGTGTTCCTGGGCAGGTACGCCTCGTAGCCCTCAGCGCGCTTGTCGACATCACGCTTCTGGTTGCGGCCGTCGGAGTTCTTGGCGCAAGCCGGGAGTAGAAACACGGCTGCCGCCGCCGCAAGGACCACGCGTCCATGACGAAGTGCGATCTGCATATGAGCTATCATAGCGTATCTGCTGTGCCGCTCGGTTCGCGTAGGCACGGGGTTGAGGGGCAGAAACTGCTCCCGCCGTCCCTCTACGTCTGGCATGGCGAAGACGAACGGCATCACGGTGGTTCTTACCGCAGGGGCCTGGGAGCACATCGTTGCCGAGCACCCAGACATGGCCAGCTATCAAGGCGCCATCTTGCTGACGGCACGGGCGCCCGAGATAGTTCGCGACGATCCGCGGCCTGGACGGAAGCGCCATTTCCGCGCAAGCCTCGGCCCAAGCCGCTGGCTGCGTGTGATCGTAGACTTCAATGCAAGCCCGCCCCAAATTGTGACGGCACACGGCTTGCGGAAGGAGAGCCCAACGTGATTCACCTCGGCCCCTACAGCTTCGACCACGTCGTCTACTACGCGGAAGGCGACGTCCTCTATATGTCGATCGGCGAGCCCCGCCCGGCGGTTGACTCGCCACCTACTCCCGAGGGCCATATCGTCCGTTACGACGCACATAACGAGGTCATCGGCGTGACGATCGTCAACGCCAAATGGCTGCTAGAGAGAGACGGCGAGCTACTTGTTACGTTCCCCGAGCGCCCAGCTATCGCCAATACGCGGGAGCTAGAAGCAGCGCTGGTCTGAAGCGATAAGGCTAGCCCGCCCGACCGTTGTAGGCCTATCATCCCCCCATGTCCGAGGGGGGTGACACCGCAGCGCTGCTGGCGAGCGTCAAGGTCTTCTCGGGCCTCGAGCCGCGCGAGCTCGAAGAGGTCGCGCGCGTCGCGGTGCCGCGCAGCTTCGACCGCGGCGAGATCGTCTTCCGCGAGGGCGACCCCGGCGACACCTGCTACGTCGTCCGCTCCGGGACGGTCAGCATCCGCCGCGACCATCCCGACGGCCGCAGCCGCGCGCTCGCCGAGCTGCGCAACGGGGCGATCTTCGGCGAGCTGTCGATGTTCGGCGCGGAGACGCGCTCGGCGACCGCCGAGGTGCTCGAGCC
>CBFGZN010000363.1:0-1544 GCA_965653255.1 uncultured Solirubrobacterales bacterium
CGAACGCGAGCGCCTGTTGCTCGAGGCCCTCGACGCCGGCGCCCGCACCACCGACGAGCTACTCGACCGCGCCTGGGCCGACGCCCCGCCCGAGCTGCGCCCGGTAGCTGCGCTCAGCCTGCGTGCTCACCTCGAGAAGCTGCACGAGGATGGCCGCCTACCGGCCGACATCGAGTAGCGCGGCCAGGTGTCGCGGGGGTCCGGGGGCGCGAGCCCCCGGTGACGATCACGATATCTTGGCTGGCCGTGATCAGCACCAACCAATTCAAGAACGGAACCCACATCGACGTCGACGGCGTGGTCTTCAAGGTCGTGGAGTTCCAGCACGTCAAGCCGGGCAAGGGCGGGGCGTTCGTGCGCACGAAGCTGAAGCGGCTGAGCGACGGCGCGGTGATCGACCGCACGTTCCGCGCCGGCGAGAAGTTCCGTCCGATTCGGACCGAGACGCGCAAGATGCAGTACCTCTACTCGGACGGGACCGACGCGCACTTCATGGACTCGCAGACCTACGAGCAGCTGCCGATCCCCGAGGATCAGCTCAAGGACTCGCTCAAGTGGGTCGTCGACAACCAGGAGGTCGACGTGCTCTACGTCGACGAGCAGCCGTCCGACGTTCAGGTGGCGAGCGCCGTCGAGCTCGAGGTCACCGAGACCGAGCCGGGACTGAAGGGCGACACCGTCTCCGGTGGCGGCGACAAGCCTGCGACGCTCGAGTCGGGCGCGACGATTCGCGTGCCGCTGTTCGTCAACGTCGGCGACCGCGTGCGCGTCGACACCCGCTCCGGCGACTACGTCTCGCGCGCCTAGGAGCCGCGATGCGGCGGACCGACCAGCGTCGCGCGGCAACCGTCGCTCTCTACCAAGCTGATCTCACCGGTCGGCCGCTCGACGAGCTGCTGCCGCGCGAAGCCACGGCGTTCAGCCGCGAGCTGGTCGCCGGCGTCGACGGCGAGCGCGAGCAGCTCGACGCGCTGATCGAGCGCCACGCAACCGGCTGGACGCTCGATCGCATCGCGCCGCTCGAGCGCTCGATCCTGCGCGTCGCGCTCTACGAGCTGCTGCACCGCTCCGACATCCCGGCCGAGGTCGCGATCGACGAGGCGGTCGAAGCCGCCAAGGAACTGTGCGGCGCCGACGCGCCCGGCTTCGTCAACGGCATCCTCGGCGCCGTCCAACGCGAACAGGTGGCGGCGAAGTGAGCGCCGAGCTGGAGGCCGCCGTGCGCGAGCTCGAGGCGGCGGCACGCGAGCTGCGCGCCCCCGACATCGATACCGATCGCGCCGCCGAGCTGGTCGACCGCTGCGCCGAGATCGCCGCCGAGATCGGCAAGGAGCTCGACCGTGCCGGTCGTGAGGCGGAGCGCGACGCGCCGTCGAGCGGCCAAGAGCGCCTCTTGTGACGGTCGCCTACCCGACCGATCTCCAGCAGCGCGTCGACGCCTATCTCGAGGCGCTCGACCTCAGCGACGGCCCGGGCACCGACCGGCTCGCCGAGGCGATGCGCTACTCGCTGCTCGCCGGCGGCAAGCGGATCCGCCCGGTGCT
>CBFGZN010000364.1:0-1516 GCA_965653255.1 uncultured Solirubrobacterales bacterium
ATCGAGAACTTCGCGGCCTGGAGCATCTCGATGTCGACGTCCGCGTTGCCGCCCGCGAAGGCGGGCAGCCGGCCGGTCGTGGCAAAGATGTGCTCGGGCTTGCCCGGACCGAGCGCGATTCCACCCAGGACCTTGTCGGTGCGGTAAAGCTCGCCGTCCTTGTACTCGTACTGGGGCGCGGTGCCGATCACGTCCTCCTTGTTGAGGCCCCAGGCGCTCTCGGCGATCACCCGCATGAAGTCCCTCCCGCCGCCCGAGCAGACGAAGATCCGGAACTGGTGCGAGCGCAGCAGCTCGAACAGCTCCAGCATCGGCTTGTAGACCAGGTCGGTGTATGGGGCGTCGAAGCGCTCCGACCGCGTCGTGTCCAGGTACCGCAGCACCTCGGCGTCGAACTCGCTCGGCCGGGAGCCGTGCCAGTTGCGCGCGAGCGCCTCCTCGAGCGCCATGATCGCGTCGGGCTGCTGCTGGCTCACCGCCGCGAAGAACTCTCGATCTTGTTCGAGGATCGCCTTGTAAGGCTGCTTGTCGGCAAGCGACGAGTCGCTCTGGGCCGCCGCCGCGAGCGCGCGGAAGATGAAGTCGAGCTGGATCGGCAAGGGCTGCTCGATCCAGAGCGTCCCGTCGTTGTCGAAGGTCGCTACCCGCTCGGCCGGCTCCAGGTACTCAGGACCGGGAGTCGTAGCCCCCAGGACGAACTCGACGATCGCCTGCTTTGCCGGACCGTCATTCCAACTTGCGAGCTGCTCGTCCATGGAGAGCCTTCCTCGTCCTGGTGGCGGACCGATTCGGAGTTGGTAGGACTCTATTGCCTGACTCCCGCTCCGAAATCACCCGGACCGGGTGATTTCTCGGCTATCGGATCCGGCTCTGGACACCGGCAGCGGCGGTATGGCGAGAGGCGGACTCGAACCGCCGACACCACGATTTTCAGCGAGCCGGAGAGAGGCCTGGAAGGGCCGGTTTATGGCTCTAGCAAGCGGAATCCAAGAGCACGGGCGGAAGGGTCGTAGCCGCGGATTCGGGCGGTTCCGTGGGGGTTTAGGACGTGGGCAGCCGCTGGAGTCCCAATGCGAACATGCTGGCGCCTCGGCGGGCTATCGGTCGTTGGCGGCGGGGTCGGCGTTGTCGAGGATCTCGAGAGCTTCGCGATGCCGGTCGACCCTTCGGTGTCCCACGTAGGCGACGCTGGCGTCGATGTGGGCGACGAGCGCCTCGACCGAGCGGGCCGCGTCCTCGACGGTGTCGGCGAGCTCGGTGCGGGCTTGCTCGTCGACGAGGCGCGCGTAGGCAGCTCGCCACGCTGGCGGGATTGCGAGGGTGGGTGGCCACGGGTGGGTGTCGCGTGCGGCGAAGATCGCCGCGAGCGCCACGACGATCGTGCCACCAATGCCCATGGTCATGAGATACGAGCTGTCGAAGAACAGCAGGCCGGCGAGCCCGGCATCGATGAGACGCGACCAGTGGGTGTCGTAGCCCTCCGGCGGCTGCATGCGCGCCTGGTGCAGATCGAACC